>JBJTPA010000326.1:0-5700 GCA_046074885.1 Planctomycetaceae bacterium | reverse complement strand
GACCTGGAAGATGTACGGCCTGCCGCCGGGGGTCGTCCCGGGCGACTGGCCCACCTATGCTCCACTGGGATTCGGCGGGTACCGGTTCCCGGCCTCGGGCGCGCAGGGCTATCGCTGAGCCGGTGCGCCGGCCCGGGCCCGCCATGATGGCCCGGGTGGCGCGCGATGACGGTTCCGGATCTGCTGCAGGTCACCGAGTCCGGTCTCTACTGCGCGCAGGGTGACTTCCACGTCGATCCCTGGCGGCGGGTGTCGCGGGCGGTCATCACCCACGCCCACGCCGACCACGCCCGCGGCGGCAGCGACCGCTACCTCTGCGCGGCCGCGGGCAAGACGGTGCTCCGCGAGCGGATCGGCGGCGGCGCGCCGATCGACGTGCTGCGGCCGGGCGAGTCGCTCTCGATCAACGGCGTGAAGGTGTCGCTCCACCCGGCCGGCCACGTGCTCGGCTCGACGCAGGTGCGGCTCGAGCACCGCGGCGTCACCTGGGTCGTGACCGGCGACTACAAGCTCCAGGCCGACCCGACCTGCGCCCCGTTCGAGCCGGTCCGCTGCGACGTGTTCGTCACCGAGTCCACGTTCGGCCTGCCGGTCTACCGCTGGCCCGACCCGGCGGCGGTGGCGGCCGAGATCGACGCCTGGTGGCGGGCCAACCGCGACGCCGGCCGCACGAGCGTGATCCTCGCCTATTCGCTCGGCAAGGCGCAGCGGATCGCCGCGCTCGTCGATCCTTCGATCGGGCCGATCGTGGCCCACGGCGCCGTGATGCGGATGGTGGAGGCGTACCGCGCCAGCGGCGTCCGACTCCCGCCGATCGACCGCGTGCCGCCGCGGGCCCGCCGGGTGGGCGACGGGCGGGCGCTCGTGATCGCGCCGCCGAGCGTGATGGGGGGCTCGTGGCTCAAGCTCTTCGGCGAGTCCGCCGTGGCCTCCGCGAGCGGCTGGATGCTCGTGCGCGGCGTCCGCCGCCGCCGCGGGCTCGACCGCGGCTGCGTGTTCAGCGACCACGCCGACTTCCCGGGCCTGATGGCGGCGATCGGCGACTCGGGAGCCCGCCGCGTGCTCGTCACGCACGGCTTCGCAGACCCGCTCGCGCGGCTGCTCCGCGAGCGCGGCCTCGACGCGGGCGTGCTGCCGACGCGCTTCGTGGGGGAGGCGGTGCCCGACGCGGCGACTAGCGACGAGGATGAGAGGGACGAGCCATGAATCAAGCAAGACGAGGGTGCGCCGGCTCGGGACTGCCCATGCCCCGTCACCGGACGTTCGCTTCGGGCTTCGTGCCCTCCGCTCACTCCGTGCTGCCTGCGCTTCGCCATCCTGGCTGCGCTTGCCAGCACAGGCCGGCTCTCAGGGCATTGGGCAGCCCCGAGCCTCCTCCCGTGAGGCGGAGAGTGATACCGCCATCACACGACACTCGGGCTCGATAGACGTTCACATGCGCGATTTCACGAACCTGTACTGGCGGCTCGACGCCACGACGAGCACGAATGAGAAAGTGGTGACGCTGCGCGAGTATTTCGCCGGGGCCCCGCACGATGACGCCGCCTGCGCGCTCGCGGTGCTCCGGGGCGACCGCCAGCTTCGCGCGGTGTCCACCGTGCAGCTCCGCGAGTGGGCCGCCGAGGCGGCCGGGTATCCGGCGTGGCTCGTCGAGGAGTGCTACGCGCACGTCGGCGACCTCGCCGAGACGCTCGCGCTCCTGCTGCCGGATCCCGACGACACACACGCAACCGACGCATCGGCGACGAGCCCAGGAAGCCCGGAGCGCGAGCGACGGGATACGCATGATGAACATGGACATGGCTCCGCGGGCCCCGGCCTCGCGGCCGTCATGCGCGACACCGTCCACGGGCTCCGCGACGCCCCCGAGGACCGCAAGCGGGAGGTGGTGCAGGCCGTCTGGCGGCGGCTCGCGCCGCGCGAGCGGATCGTGTGGCACAAGCTGCTCACCGGCGGCCTCCGCGTCGGCGTGTCGCGGACGCTCGTGGCCCGGGCGCTCGCCGAGGTCGCCGGCGTGGACCAGGCCGTGATGGCCCACCGGCTCATGGGCGACGCGGCGACCGACGCCGCCGGCTTCGCGCGGCTGCTCGCGCCCGAGGGCGGCGCCGGCGACGACCGCCGGCCGTATCCGTTCTTCCTCGCCTCGGCGCTCGACCGCACGGAGCCTGCCGCGGTGGCGGAGGACCTCGGGCCCGTCGCCGACTGGCAGGCCGAGTGGAAGTGGGACGGCATGCGGGCGCAGCTGGTCCGCCGGGGCGCGGAGGTCGCCCTCTGGAGCCGCGGCGAGGAACTCGTGAACGAGGCGTTTCCCGAGATCGCCGCCGCCGGCCTCGCCCTGCCGCCCGGCACCGTGCTGGACGGCGAGTTGCTCGCCGTCCGCGACGGGCGGTTGCTCGGCTTCGCCACGCTCTCGAAGCGGGCGAGCCGGAAGCGGGTGACGAAGCAGGTGCTCGCCGACGTCCCCTGCGCCTTCGTGGCCTACGACCTGCTCGAGACGGACGGCGGGGACGTCCGCGACCGACCACTCGCGGAGCGTCGGGCGGCGCTCGAGCGGCTCGTGCCGACGTCGTTCACCGACGTGCTCGCCGGACGAGCGGCCGGATCGGGGCCCTGCCTCTCGCCGCTCGTCCCCGGGGACTCGTGGGACGCGATCGCCGCGCTCCGCGCCGAGTCGCGGGCCCGCGGCGTCGAGGGGCTGATGCTCAAGCGGCGGGCGAGCGCCTACGGTACCGGCCGCACGCGGGGCGACTGGTGGAAGTGGAAGATCGAGCCGCTCGAGATCGACGTCGTGCTGCTCTATGCTCAGGCCGGCCACGGCCGTCGCGCGGGACTCCACAGCGACTACACGCTCGGCGTCTGGCACGAAGGAAGGCTCGTGACGGTGGCCAAGGCCTACTCGGGGCTCGCCGACGCCGAGATCGTGGAGATCGACCGGATCGTGCGGGCCACGACCGTGGAGAAGCACGGCCCGGTCCGCATCTGCACGCCCACGCTCGTCTTCCAGATGGCGTTCGAGGGCGTGAGCGCCTCCACGCGGCACAAATCGGGCGTGGCCGTCCGCTTCCCGCGGCTCGTCCGCTGGCGGCGCGACAAGCAGCCCGCCGACGCGGGCACCCTCGCCGACCTGCGTGCCATGATCCCGACCGAGGATTGAACGACCCGATGCGGGTCCCACCTGAGCCTCGTGCAATTCTCGATGGGAAATTTCGGGAGGGTTGCCCGTTGCCCTGAGAGCCGGCGTTGGCGGCCAGCGCAGACAGGATGTCGAAGCGCAGCCGGCATCGAGTGAGCGGAGGGCAGGATGCCCGAAGCGAACGTCCGGCGACGGGGCACGGGCAACCTCGACCCACGAGGTCCCCTGCAGAACGCTCTCGACTACGCCGGCGCGCCCGCCAGCCGCACGTAATCCGGCAGCGGCCCGACCAGCGGGCGGAGATAGTCGAGGCAGGCCGGCGTCACGTCGAGGCCGTCGGCGGTGATGTACTCGTCGGGCATCGGCTTGGCACCCAGCGCCACCTCGCCCAGCGGCGCCGAGCCCAGCGTCCAGCGATACGGGTCGCTCGACTCACGCACGATCGTGACCATCACGCCGGACGTGCCCGCCGCAGCCAGTTCCACGGCGCGGCGGCCGCAGGCATGGGCCTCCTCGAGGTCGCCGGTGCAGACGCGGTCGGCGGCGGACATCTGCAGCGACTCGCAGACCTGGAACTCGCCCCGCCAGCCGAACTCCGCGTGGATCATGCGGTGGAGCATCATCGCGGCGCTGGTGCCGCCCATCGCGCCGAACTCCACGTTGGCGAACTTGTCGGTCACGGTCGAGGCGCTGATCGGCGTGCCGTCGGCGTAGCAGACGCCCTCGCCGCAGACGACGCTGCACCAGCCGAACCGTTCGTGGCAGCGCTTCACGGCGGCCAGGAAGCGGTCGCGGTCGAACGGCCGCTCGGGCAGGAGGATGACGTGCGGGGCGTCGTCCGCGGCGGTCCGCGCCAGGGCCGCCGCCGCGGGCAGCCAGCCCGCCGACCGCCCCACCGTCTGGAAGATCACGTACTGGTCCACGAGCTTCATGTCGCGGGCCAGCATGCCGGCCTGCTTCACCGAGAGGGCGACGTAGCGGGCGGCGCTGCCGAAGCCGGGGGTGTGGTCGGTGGCGCAGAGATCGTTGTCCACGGTCTTCGGCACACCCACGCCGATCAGTTCGTAGCCCTGCTGCCGGCAATAGGCCTCGACGCGATGGATCGTGTCCATCGTGTCGTTGCCGCCGATGAGGAAGTAGTAGCGGATGTCGTGCCGCCTGAGCATCTCGAGGATCCGCGGGAAGTCGGCCTCCTTGATCTTGTGGCGGCAGCTTCCCAGGGCCGAGCTGGGCGTCGTGCGGAGGGCCTCGATCACCGCCGGCTGCTCGCGGCCCAGGTCGACGAGCTCCCCGCGCATGAAGCCCTCGATGCCGTAGCGCATGCCGAGGGTGCGGCGAATGGCCGGCTGGGCGAGGCAACCCTGGATGAGCCCCGCGAGGCTGGCGTTGATGACGCTCGTGGGCCCGCCGCTCTGTCCGATGATCGCGTTGCCCTGCAGCATGAGTTCGTTCCTTCAGAGATTTCCGGTCCAGACCAGCAGATTGCGGAAAAACCGCGCGTACCAGTTGCCGACCTCGATGAAGCCCTCGGCCACGTCCTGCACGACGCGGCCATCGCCCCAATCCACGAAGCCGCCGACCCAGTGGGGGGCGGCGTCGGTGGCCAGGGCCACGGTCCGGCCCCGGCCGTGGTTCCCGACCACGAGCAGCGGCGCCGCGGATTCACGCTCGAAGTCGAATCGGTCCGCCGCACGGCGCACGCGGAAGCGCACGGCCCGGAGCAACGTGTGGCTCCCCGGTTTCGGCGTCACCGCGTTGTATCCGCCGATGCCCGGCGGCCTGTCCCAGGGCAGGTCCGCCAGCACCGGATGGTCGGCCACCTTCTCGATGAGGCAGGGCTGGGCGGAGTTGCGGCGGTCGTCGGCGTTCTCCATCGTCACCGGCAGCGCGTCGGCCAGCGGCGAGCGATGGTATTCGCCCAGCCGGCCGTGAAAACTCTCCCAGCCGCCGAGCATCAGGAGGCCGGCGCCCTGCTCCACGCGACGCACCACGTGCTCCATGGCCGCGGCGCCGAAGCGGGCGGCCGGGTAGTCGCTGACCACGTAGAGCGCGTACGGCTCCGCGTCGAAGTCCGCCGGCGGCGCCGCGGCGCTGGGCACGTGATCGTGCGCCAGTCCCTCGTGCAGCATCACGCCGGCCAGGTACGCGGCAGCGCCCTGGAGGTGGTCGTCGCCCAGGTAGCAGATCTTCCCCGGCATCAGACCTTGCCCGCGAACAGCCGGTGATATTGCTCGGGCGCGTAGAAGTTGAAGGTCAACTCGCGGAGGTACTCGATGGGGCCGACCTTCCGCTGGATGTCCACCACGGCGTCGATCTGCTCCTGGCTCTTGTAGGCCTTGATGCCGGCCAGCTTCGTTTCGAGCATCGCGGGCGGCGCCTCGATGCGGATGTGCGGCGGCGACGGAAAATCGCAATAGACGGCGTACTCGTAGACCCGCGGCACCTCGGCGATCGGCGGGCCCAGCTCCGGCCAGATGTTCCCCTGCGCGTGGAACAGGCTGATGAGGAACTCCGAGTGGGTCACGCGGTGCTCGGGGTGCAGGTCGGCGCTGGTGGCGAGGAACACG
>JBJTPA010000325.1:0-3273 GCA_046074885.1 Planctomycetaceae bacterium | reverse complement strand
CGGTCACCTCGACCCGCCCCGGCCCCGCCAGTCGCCCCGTCCCCGTGTGCCGCACGACCTTGTTCTTCGCCAGCAGCGCGTCGATCCCCTTGGACAGCGTGGCCACCACGTCCACCTTCCGCTTCATCATGACCGCCAGATCGAGCGACACTTCGCCGACTCTCACGCCGTGCTGCGCGAGCTCGCCGTGCGCTTCCTCGAACCTGTGGCTCGACTCCAGCAGCGCCTTGGACGGGATGCAACCTACCCGCAGGCAGGTGCCGCCGAGCTGCGGCTCCTTCTCGACGACGGCGGCGTTCATCCCGAGCTGCGCGGCGCGGATCGCCGCCACGTAGCCTCCCGGGCCGCCGCCGATGACGATCAGGTCGTGTTGCATGGCGTCTCCTTCTTCACGCGAGAGCGGGGTTCATCGGCCTCCCTCTCCCCCTGGGAGAGGGTCGGGGTGAGGGTGCCCTGGTCACCGACCGGAGGATCCCGGCACCCTCACCCGGCCTGCGGCCTGCCTCCCCCAGAGGGAGAGGCAGGAACAGCCGGACGCATCTCAAACTTCCAGCATGAGGCGGGCCGGATCCTCGATCGTGTCCTTGATCCGCTTGAGGAACGTGACGGCCTCGCGGCCGTCCACGAGCCGATGGTCGTAGGAGAGCGCGAGGTACATCATCGGCCGGACGACCACCTGGCCGTTCACGGCCATCGGCCGGTCCTGGATCGCGTGCAGGCCGAGGATGCCGCTCTGCGGCGGATTGATGATCGGCGTCGAGAGCATCGAGCCGTAGACGCCGCCGTTCGAGATCGTGAAGGTGCCCCCCTGGAGTTCCTCGAGCTTGAGCCTGTTTTCGGCGGCCCGGCGGGCGAAGTCGCCGATCGTCTGCTCGATCTGGGCGAACGAGAGCAGTTCCGCGTTGCGGATCACCGGCACCACGAGCCCCTTGCCGCCGCCCACCGCGATGCCGATGTCGCAGTAGTCGCGGAACACGATGTGGGGGTCGCGGTACTCCGCGTTCACCTGCGGCACGGCCCGCAGCGCCTCGACCGCCGCCCGCACGAAGAACGACATGAATCCGAGCTTCACGCCGTAGCGCTCCTGGAAGACGTCCTTGAACTTCGCACGGAGCGCCATGACGGCGCTCATGTCCACCTCGTTGAAGGTGGTGAGCAGCGCGGCCTGGTGCTGGGCCTCGACGAGCCGCTCGGCGATCCGGCGGCGGATCGGGCTGATGAGCACGGCCCGCTCCTCGCGGCCGCCCCGCGGGACCGCGGGCACGAGCGGTGCCGGCGCGGAAACCGTGACCGACGGGGGCGCGGCCGCGGGAGCCTGTGCGGGACGTGCGGTGGCCTGCACCGCGTCGGCCTTCGTGACCCGGCCGCCCGGGCCGGTGCCGGAGACGTCGGCCGCCGACGCGCCGGCCTCGCCAAGCACGCGGGCCGCCGCAGGCATGACGCGGGCCGGGCCGGCCGCCGGCGCGGCGGGCTGTGGCGCCGGGGTGGCGGGCCTGGGCGTTGCGGCCGCGGCGCCGGCCGGCTCCATCCAGCCGATCACCTCGCCGACCACGGCCTTCTCGCCGCTGGCCTTGAGGATCTTCGACACCACGCCGGCCGCGGGCGCGGGCAACTCCACCGTCGCCTTGTCGCTCTCGATCTCGACGATGCTCTCGTCGATCGCGACGGCGTCGCCCTCGCGCTTCTTCCAGGCGCCGACCATCACCTCGGTGATCGACTCGCCGACCGCGGGGACCTTCAGTTCGAGTGCCATTTCAAGTGCTCACGATGGAAATCGATTGTCAGGAAGCCCGGAGCGCGAGCGACGGGTATGCGGGCGAAACGCGGAACGGCTCCGCGATGGCCGGTCGAGGTGGCGACCCGTATTCCCCGCGCTGGCGCTTGGGGCTTCCTGACGGGATGCGAGGCTTGCAACGGGTTCGTTCGGACACGATTCAAATCTCGAATTCACACGGTGAACGACGCCGACAAGAGTTCGTTCTGCTCGAGGTCGTGGCTCTTCTTCGAGCCGGTGGCGGGGCTGGCCGCGCTCTGCCGGCACATGCCCGTGAACGGGAATCGGTCGAGGAGCTTGTCGCCGAAGTGGATGCGGAAAAACCGCCAGGCGCCCATGTTCTCGGGCTCGTCCTGCACCCACACGGCCGGGGTGCCCGGCGTGTAGCCGCCGAGCGCCTCCTCGAGCGCCTTCTTCGGCAGCGGGTAGAGCTGCTCCACGCGGACGATCGCCACGTCGCGGCGGCCGAGCTCCTGCCGCCGCTTCTCGAGCTCGTAGGCCACCTTGCCGGTGCAGAGCAGGATCCGGCGGATGTCGCGGGCCGGCACGCCCGAGGCGTCGGGGATCACCCGCTGGAACGTGCCCGTCGTGAGGTCGTCGAGCGACGAGACGCAGCCGGGATGCCGCAGGAGGCTCTTGGGCGTCATCACGACCAGCGGCTTCCGCCACACGCGGAGCGCCTGACGCCTGAGCAGGTGGAACATCTGCGCAGGGGTCGTCGGCTGCACGACCTGGATGTTGTCCTTGGCGCACAGCGACAGGAACCGCTCGAGGCGGGCGCTCGAGTGCTCCGGCCCCTGCCCCTCTAAGCCGTGCGGCAGGAGCATCACGAGCCCCGAGAGGCGGTTCCACTTGTCCTCGGCGCTGACGATGAACTGGTCGATCACGACCTGCGCCGCATTGACGAAATCGCCGAACTGGGCCTCCCACATGACGAGGCCGTCGGGGCAGTCGAGGCTGTAGCCGTACTCGAAGCCGAGCACGCCCGCCTCGGAGAGCGGGCTGTTGGCGATCTCCACCGGCGCCTGGTCCGGGGCGAGGTGCTCGAGCGAGCACCAGGTCTCGTCGGTCACCGCGTCGTGGATCACGGCGTGGCGGTGGCTGAACGTGCCCCGCTGGCTGTCCTGGCCTGTGAGCCGGATCCGCAGGCCCTGCGTGGCGAGCGTCGCGAGCGCGAGCGCCTCGCCGGCCGACCAGTCGAGCGGCGCCGCGCCGTCGGCCATCTGCAGCCGGCCGTCGAGGAACTTGCGGATCTTGGCGTGGGGCTGGAAGCCGTCGGGCAGCGTGACGAGCCGCCGCAGGAGGTCCTGCAGCACCTCCTTCCGCACGCCCGTGTCGACCTCGACGGCGTCGCGCTCGCGGCCGCCGACGTAGAAGGCCCACACGCCGCCGACGTCGCTCTTGTGGACGTAGTCCTCGCTGCGGGCCGCCGACAGGTCGGCCGCCAGCTTGGCCTGCTGCTGCTCGGCGATCTGCCGGGCCTCGTCGGCCGTCATCTC
>JBJTPA010000324.1:0-3573 GCA_046074885.1 Planctomycetaceae bacterium | reverse complement strand
CCATCTGCCCCATCGTGGCGCGGGGCAGGCTGTAGGAGCCGCCGAGCGTCTGGGAGCCGAGCAGCACGTGCATGCCGAAGGCACGGCCCTGGCGGACGAGCCGGTCGAGGATCAGCGACGCGTCCTGGGCGAGCTTGTCGTCCTCGACGAACATCTCCTGGAACTCGTCGATGAGCAGGAGGATCCGCGGCATCGGGTCGGGGTGGCCCGTCTTGCGAAAGCCGGCCACGTCCTGCACCGAGAGCTCGCGGAACAGGTCGCCGCGCCGCTTGAGCTCCGCGTCGAGCTGCTGGAGCACCGAGAGCCCGAACTCCCGCTCGCTCTCGATGGCGATCACGCGGGCATGCGGGAGCTTGTAGTGGTCGTAGAGCTTGAACTCGACGCCCTTCTTGAAGTCGATGAGATAGAACTGGATCTCGTTGGGGCTGTACTGCAGCGCGAGGCTGGTGATCATCGCGTGCATGAGGGTCGACTTGCCGGAGCCCGTCTTGCCGGCGATGAGCGCGTGCTGGCTCGTCCCCTTGCCGAGCCGGAGGTACTGCAGCTTCTTGGCGCCGGCCGGCCCCAGCGGGGCGAGCACCTCGCTCGCCGTGCTTCCCTTCCACCAGTCCTCCTCCTTGGGCGCCACGCGGTCGAAGGGCACCTCGACCCGCTTCGCCGCCTTGGCCGCCTTGCCGACCCGTTGGATGATCCTCGTGAACACCTCGTCGGTCGGCGACTGCTCCACCGTGAGCGGCCACTTCGAGAACTCGGGGTCGGCCCAGGTGAACGTGCCGTCCTTGAGCGTGAGCACGGTGGCGTGCTGCTCGAGCTCCGCGAGGCTGAAGCCCGACGGCATCAGCGCCTTCGGGTCCACCGAGACGACCATGTAGACGCCGCAGCGGGGGCCCGAGGCTGCGATGCTCGCCAGCCGCCGCGCGCTCGTCTCGGTGAAGTTGGCCGGGAAGTTGGCGACGCAGACGAACTTGTAGGGCTCCGGCACCTCGGCGTCGGCGTTGTAGGCGCCGATCGACTCGTACTCGTTGCGCAGGTACTTCTGGATCACCACCTCCATCTGCTCGGTGATGTCGGCGAGCTTCTCCTCGATGAGCTGCGGCTCGGTCCAGATGCGGCTGGTGACGAGCAGCTCGTCGTGGTCGGCGAGGTGCATGAAGCCCGCGAACTGCTTGCCGAGGCCGAGCGGGTCGATGATCGTGAAGCGGCTCTGGCCCGGCGGGATGGCGGTGGCGATCCGCAGCATCACGGCCTGGAGCATCGCCGACGAGACCTCCTTCTGCTCGGGCGAGGTCTTCACGACGAGCGAGCCATCGACCGGCCAGTGCACGAAGGCCGGCTGCGTCCACGACACCGGCCCGAAGGCGTTGAGCTCGGGGATGCCCGAGACGCCGCCCGGCACCCGCTCGCGCGACAGGCCGAGGCTTCCGAAGCGGAGTCCCGGCGGGATCTCGGTCGGCAGCGGGCCGTCGTCGCGGGCGAGGTCGTCCCAGGCCGGGAACGCCGCGGCGTCGATGCGGTCGGCCTCGGCGTAGACGGCGGCCGTCTCCTCGCGCACCCGCCGCCAGTCGGCCACCATGGCGTCCCAGCGTTCCCGGCGGCGGGCGTCCGCAGCCGCGAGCCGCTCGTCGCGGGTCTGCTCCAGGCGGCGGGCATCCTCCGCCGCGCCGGTCTCGAGGGCCGCGAGCCGGGGCGGATACTTCTTCTCGGCGGCGTCGGTGGCCGCCGCGACCTTCTGCGCGAGCGACTCCGTGGCCGCGGTGAACTTCGTCTCGAGGTCCGCCCGCTTGCGGTCGCGGGCGGCGGTGCCGGCGGCGGCCTGCTCCTCGAACTTCGCCTTCCGCGCCGCGGCCGCCTCGGCGAACTTCTCGTCCACGCGGCGGATCTGCTCGTCGCGGCGGGCCACGAGGAACTCGCCGCAGGCCGGCTTGAGCCGCTCGAAGCGGGCCGCCGTCGAGGCGAGGCCCGCCGACATCTCCGCGAGCCGGGCCTGGGCGGCGGCCTTGAGCTTCCCGACGTGCGCGAGACCCACGAAGGCCCCGCCGCCGCCGATGGCGGCCGCCAGCGCCGCGCCGGCGCCGAGTCCGATCGCCGGCGCGAGCTCCGCGCCGAGCATGAGTCCGGCCGCCGCGGCCCCGCCGAGCACCAGCCCGAGGATGATGGGCAGCGCGAGGGCCGCCGACCGCGTGCCGCTGGCAAACGCCTTCGCCGCCTCGGGCAGGCCGATGATCGCCTTGGCCTGATCGACGGCGTGGGCGCGGAGCGCCTCGGCGGTCTTGAGTCGCTCCTCGCCGACCGGCACCGGGGATTCGTCCCCGGGCGGCTCGGCCGCCGACACGCCCCACTCGGCGAGCCGCCTCTCGGCCGAGACCCTCGCCTCCGCCACCTTGGCGGCGGCGCGCTCGATCGCCTTTCCGTCCCGCAGGTACAGCGCCTGGGGCTGCTTCCGCTTCTCGCCATGCGAGAGTTTCTCCTCGCCGGCCTCCCACTCCTCGTCCTCGCGGAGCTTGGCAAGCTGCTTCTTCAGCTCGTTCTCGAGCGCCACCGAGAGCTTGGCCCGCTGGTCGTCGAGCTTCTTCCGCTCGGCCTCCGCGACGGCCTTCGTCTTGGCGACCACGGAGGCGTACTCCTGCCTCGTGGCGTCGATCTCGGCCTCGTACTTGCGGCGCGAGGCCGCCAGCGCGGCGTCGGCCGCGTCGCCGGCGCGCTTCGTCTCGGCCTCGTGCTCGGCCGCGATCTCGATCTCCAGCGACGACCGCTTCGCGGCGGCCTCGCGCAGGAGCTGCATCTGGGCGCGGAGCAGGTCGCGGTCGTAGGCGGGATTCGTCACGGGGGGCTTCCGGGCGGGCGGCGGTCAGGATCCGTCGTCGTCGCTCACGTCGCGGAGGGCGCGGGCGAGCACCTCGGCGAGGCGGCCGATCGACTCGAGCGTCTCCTTGACGCTCGGCAAGAGCGGGTCGATGTGCTCCTTGTGGAAGCCCTTGGCCGTCGAGTCGTTCCAGGTGTCGGTGGCCGTGTCCCACTTGATGTTGAGGTGCTTGAGGGCAAGCGCGAGTTTGGACGCGCCGCTCGACAGGTCGACGACCTTCATGAGCCGTCTCCGGCGGGCGCGGCGGCAGGCGCGGCGACCTCGGTGGCGGCGGCCGGCGCGTCGCCCTGCTGTCGCGTCACGGAGGCCGTCCCCACGCCCCCGGCGGCGGCCTCGCGGCCCGCGGGCGACTGGGCGTTCTGGTAGGCGTCGAGCGCCTTGAGCATCCGCTCGAGCCCGGCCATCGCCCGCGGGCAGTCGATGTCGATCACCTCGCGGAACCGCACGAGCCTCACGCACGTCTCGCGGAACTGCTGCTGCACGACCGGCGTCCAGCGGCGGACGGCCTCCATCTTCCGCTCGGCCGTCTCCAGCCGCCGCTTGGCCTTCTCGAGCGCCTTCTTCTCCTCGATGCACGACGGCTGATTGTCGCCCACCTTCTTGAAGGTGCGGCAGTGCTCGAGGTCCTTGACGGCCTTGTTGACCAGGTCGGCGGCGCGGCGCGACTCCGCCTTCCAGTGGGCCGCCCGGTCGACCGTGATCCAGTCCAC
>JBJTPA010000323.1:0-2549 GCA_046074885.1 Planctomycetaceae bacterium | reverse complement strand
CGCTCTCGATCGGGGCCACCTTCGTGGCCCGCTCCTTCTCCGGCGACAAGACGCAGCTGGTGCCGATCCTCAAGGCGGGTCTCGCCCACAAGGGTCTCGCGCTCGTCGACGTCATCTCGCCCTGCGTGACCTTCAACGATCACGACGGTTCCACGAAGAGCTACCGCTACACCCGCGAGCACGAGGTCGAGGTGGTCCACGCCGACTACGTGCCCGTGCACACCGAGATCACCCTGCCCGACTCGAGGGATCACCTGCGCGTGGTGTCGATGCACGACGGCAGCTCGATCCGTCTGCGGAGCACCGCGGCCGACTACGACCCCACCGACCGCACGAGCGCGTATGCCCACGTGCGGGCCTGCCAGTCGCGGGGCGAGATCGCCACGGGCCTGCTCTTCGTGGACGAGAAGAGCCGCGACATGCACGGCCTCCTGAAGACGACGGCGACTCCGCTCGTGGACCTGCCCCACGAGCAGCTCTGCCCCGGCGCCGCCGCCCTCGACGCCCTCATGGCCCGCTACCGCTGACGCGCGGCGCACCACCTCCGGCGCCTCCCCCGGCGCCACGACGAGCGTCCCCTGAACGACGGCCGCATTCTGCTCCGTGGTCAAGCGGCTCTCTGCGCGGGTGCCGTCATGATCTTGAACCGGGCACTGGCCGCCACCTGCCCCGACCTGCACATCGACAGCGGTGTCGCCGGCGTGTTCTTCGCCGTGATCGGCATCGTGTACGCGATCTTGATCGGCTTCGCGATCTCCATGGTCTCCAGTGACTTCAACGAACTGCGTCGCTCCACCTGGTCGGAGGTCTCGCAACTGCAAAATGCCTGGGATTACCTCGACTTCCTCGACAAGCAGCCCGACGTCGTCATCGGCATCGAGCCTGCGATCCGGCCATACCTCGACTCGATCGTCGCGCAGGAGTGGCCGGCGATTTTTCGCGACCTGGGATGTGCCGGCGGCCCACGCGACGAGCGCCGCCACGCACGGGATGCACACGGTCGCGATGCTCATGCGTCTTATCGTCGGTCCTCCGGTTCGGGGCCCACGATTCCGGGCGTGCGAGTCACTCCACCACCTCGTCGCTCGTGTCGCCCACGAGCACGACCATGGTGCGGCCCCGTGCCAGCCATGCGCCGGCGGCCGGATGCCCGGGGGCGGCGGGGCATCGCGGCATGCCCGCGGCCCGACGGGATAACGACGCGGGACCGCCGGCCGTCACACGAGCCGCATGCAGGCCGCCCAAACGCCCGGCAAACGACGCAGGCGGGGCAATCCCTGCCGGTTTCCCGGCGGCGGCGATACGCGGCCGACGTGGCCCGCCGATCGACTGCCCCGGGGGACGTCATGCGACGAAACGCGGTGGCGATCGCGCTGGCACTCGCCGTCGGCGGCGGCGTGGCCGCGGCCGACGGCGAGTGGGAACTCGGCACCGACCGCGACGCCTTCACCCCCTGCACGCACTCCGTCGCCCCGGGCACGATCCTCCAGGAGGCGTCGGAGGTCTACATCGACAACCAGACCGGCCTGCCCACCAACAACTACCCGGAATGGATCGTGCGGGTGGGGGCGACGGAGCGGTTCGAATGGCGTTTCGGCGTCAACTACGGCGCCGGCTCGCAGGGCAACGTCGTCACGAGCGTCGAGGTCGGCGAAGGCACCTACGACGGCCGCCGCCTCTACGAGTCGAGCCTCCTCTACGGCTTCAAGCTCGACGCCACCGAGCAGGACGGCTGGATGCCGGAGAGCTGCCTGATCATGGAGGGCACCACGCCGACGTCGGGTGACGTCCTCGGCACCGTGCCGGTGGCGACGATCGTGGCCGGCTGGGAACTCGCCGCCGGCTGGCGGCTCGACGGCGCGATCCGCTACGCCTACTCCGAGGGCCTCGAGGGCTGGTTCAGCCGCTGGTCGCCGTCGGTCGTCCTGCGGATGCCGGTCACGGAGCGGTTCGAGGTCCACGCCGAGTGGTTCGGCTCGTTCACGCAGGGCCTCGTCGATGACGCGAGCCAGCCCTTCTTCAGCCCGGGCATGCACGTGATGGTGACGCGGCGGCTCGAACTCGGCGTCCGCATCGGCTGGGGCCTCACGGCCGAGGCCGCGCCGTTCTTCTCCGACGCGGGCCTGGGGTGGCGGTGGTGAGGGCCTCTCAGGACCGCGTTCGCTACCCTCGGGCGGTCGACTAGCCCAATCGGCTCGCGGCTGCCCACACCCTCTCGCCGGACGTTCGCTTCGGGCATCCCTGCCCTCCGCTCACTCGGAGGTGCCTTCGCTCTCGCCGGGCACCGATCCGCCGCAGGCGGATTGGTCGTGGCTGCGCTCGGTCACCTACGCCGGCTCGAGGGGATGGGCAGCCCCGAGCCTGCCTCTATCGTTTCGGGCCAGGCGGGGGGATGCCCGTGCCCTCGAGCGAGCTATGGGAGCGAGCGCAGCCAGGATGGCGAAGCGAAGCGGACATGCAGGGAGCCGAAGCCAGGATGGCTGAGGCGAGCTTCCAGCGAGACGGGCACGGGCATCCCCGAAGCCGGGTTGGGCGAGTTGACGCCTGAG
>JBJTPA010000322.1:0-8257 GCA_046074885.1 Planctomycetaceae bacterium | reverse complement strand
GAGGCCAGACGCTCGAGAACGGCGAGACCGTCTCCGGCGGTGGCATCGCCACGTCGAGCCTGCTCTACCTCGCGCTCCCCGTGATCATGGGCCTCTGCATGCGGCACGCGCGGATGCCGCTCTGGCTGGCCACCGCGGTCTTCCTGCCTCTCGTGGGCCTGGCGATCTGGGGCGGCCAGCGGATCCCGTTCGACCTCGCGGCGACCCTCGGCGT
Source organism: Planctomycetaceae bacterium (assembly GCA_046074885.1). Classification (GTDB taxonomy): domain Bacteria; phylum Planctomycetota; class Planctomycetia; order Pirellulales; family UBA1268; genus QWPN01. The sequence continues at coordinate 8,043 of JBJTPA010000322.1, read as the reverse complement.
TTCGGACGCGACCGCGCAGAAGATCTGGTGCGTCGCCCTGCTCCTCTACTGCCTCGGGGCGGCGATGGTGCCGATGTGGCTCCTGCTCCAGCCGCGGGGCCACCTCGGGGGCTGCTTCCTCTACGTGGCCCTCGCCGGGGCCGCGATCGGGCTGGTGACGAGCGACCGGTCGATGTCGGCGGTGTTCGGCGGCGACGCCTGCATCCGCTATCCGGCGTTCACGGCCTGGCAGGCGGGGTCGGCCGGCGACCTCGTGCCGATGCTGTTCATCACGATCGCCTGCGGGGCCTGCTCGGGGTTCCACTCGCTGATCGCCTCGGGCACCACGAGCAAGCAGCTCCGCCGCGAGACCGACGCCCGGCCGGTCGGCTACGGCACGATGCTCCTCGAGGCCATGGTGGCGGTGGTGAGCCTGTGCTGCGTGATGGTGCTCGCGGCCGACGACCCGCGGGCGAAGCAGCCGCCGAACTTCGTCTATGCCCTCGGCATGGGGAGTTTCCTCGAGATCCTCGGCGTGCCGGCGGCGGTGGGCGTGTCGTTCGCGCTCATGGCATTCACGACGTTCGTCTACGACACGCTCGACGTCTGCACGCGGCTGGGCCGCTACATCGTGCAGGAGCTGACCGGGCTCAAGGGCCGGGCGGGCGGCTGGATCGGCACCTCGCTGACGGCAGGCGTGCCGCTTGTATTCCTGTTGAGGCCCCACCTCGACGACGCAGGAAGACCCGTGGCGGCGTGGCGGACGTTCTGGCCGCTCTTCGGTGCGAGCAACCAGCTGCTCGCGGCGCTCACGCTGCTCGGCGTGACCGTGTGGCTGTGGCGGACGCGGCGGCAGGCGTGGGTGTGGGCCGTCACGGGCCTGCCCACGGCGTTCATGTACGCGATGAGCACCTGGGCGCTGGCCGCGATGACGGTGCCGAAGTTCCGCACGGCCGACGGCCTCGCCGTGCCGCGGGATCCGGTGCCGTGGGCCGGCGCCGTGCTGCTCACGCTTGCCGCGGTGATGCTCGTGGAGGCGATCCGGGCGATCCTCGGTGACCGCCAGCTCCCCTCTCCCGTTGGGAGAGGGTGGCCGAAGGCCGGGTGAGGGTGCGGGGGACGCGCGGTTGGCGGACGAGGCACCCTCACCCCGACCCTCTCCCAAAGGGAGAGGAAGGAGGCCGCGAAGCCGCTGCGACTGATCGCTACTCGACCGCCGTCCCGGTGGCGGCGGCGTTGGCGGCGACGATCTCCTCGATCGGGCGGCCGAGGGCGTCGCGGGCCACGGGCGTGAACCACCGCGGGGCGATCGGCAGACCCGCGGACTTCCAGGCGGCCTCCATCCGGTCGCCCGCCAGACGCACGGTCTTCTCGCGGCCGCGGCCGGTGAGGGTGGAGCGGTCGGCCCAGGGGGTGACGGGACCGTCGAAGCCGGCGTCAGCGGCGGCCCGCAGGATGGCCGCCGCGTCGATCGCACCGGTCTCGCCCGGCATCAGCCGCTGGGCGTGGGTGAGGCCCGTGACGGCCACGTCGCGAGGGGCGTCGGAGAGGCGGATCTCGACGAGCCGGCCCTTCGGCAGCTTCGCGATCACGTCGGGCGACTCGCCCGTGACGTGGAGCGCCCAGGCGTCCACGACGGCGCCGACCCGCTCGTGGGCCACGGCGACGAGGCCGAGCAGGCCCTCGTAGGTGTGGATGAACTGGTTGGCCTTCCCCTCGCGGGCCTCGGCCTCGGGCGCGATCGCGAGGCCGAGCGTGATGCCCCGGGCGGCCAGCGCGTCGCCGATCGCGTGGAGCCGCGTGCGGTGGAGTTCGAAGAAGTCCTTGAACGAGTGCTCGTCGGACGCGGGCTCGATCGCGGCCACGGCCCGGGGAGCCTCGGTGGCCTGTGCGAGTTCCAACCGCCGGGGCAGTGCCGCCATCTCCTGCTCGAACGTCTGCTCGTCGGCGCCGAGGTGGACGGGAAGCCGGAAGACGCCGCTCTTGAGCCGCGCGCTCACCAGCAGCCGCCGGGCGTGCTCCACGCCGTAGATGTCGGCCTGCTGCTGGAAGTCGAGGATGTCGATGTCCATCGCGTCGAAGCCGAAGGACAGGGCCAGCTCGATGAGCTCGCTGGGGCGGCCGGACAGCGGCAGGCCGAAGGTGCTGAGGTTGCGGAACATCGCGGGTCGGGTCTCCTGATTTCGACGGAAATTCGAGCCGGGTAGTATGCACCACGCCCCGCGGCCCCGAAAGCCCCCGCGACCATGGCCTTCCGGCAGGAAGCCCCAGGCGCCAGCGCGGGGACGGAACGCCTCGAGCGTCAGCGACGGCAACCCGGGTCGCCAACCGCCCGCAGTCCCGTCGCTCGCGCTCCGGGCTTCCTGACGCTCCAGATGGCCCAGGCCCTTCGGTAGATTGCCCCTTCATGTCCCTCCTCGAAGCCGTCGTGCTGGGCGTCGTGCAGGGGCTCACGGAGTTCCTGCCGATCTCCAGCACGGCGCACCTGCGGATCGTGCCCGCCTTCTTCGACTGGGATGACCCCGGGGCCGCGTTCTCGGCGGTCATCCAGTGCGGCACCCTCGTGGCGGTGCTCGCGGCCATGCGGCACGACGTCGGCCGGCTGCTCGCCGGCCTCGCCGAGGGCGTCCGCTCGGGCCGGCCGCTCGGGAACCCCGACGCCCGGCTGGCCGTCATGATCGCCGTCGGCACGCTCCCGATCGTGGTCGTGGGGTTCGCGGCCCGGCACCTCGTCCGAGGCGAGGCGCGGCGGCTCGAGGTCGTCACCGCGGCCCTGCTCGGCGCGACGGCGCTCATGGCGCTCGCCGAGGTCGTCGCGGCATGGCGGGCACGGCGCGGCGTCGCGGGCCGCGACGGGCTGGAGGGCGTGCGGTTCGCCGACGGCCTCCTCATGGGCTGCATGCAGGTGCTCGCGCTCGTGCCTGGCGCGTCGCGGAGCGGCGTCACGATCTCGTCGGGCATGCTCGGCGGCCTCGACCGGCGGACGGCGGCGCGGCTCTCGTTCCTGCTCTCGCTGCCGGCCGTGGGGGCGGCGGGCCTGCTCGAGGCCTGGCAGCAGCGGCGGGAGATCTTCGGCACGCCGACCGCGGCCGCGGCGGCCGTGGTCGGCACGCTCACGGCGGCCGTCGTGGGCTACGCGGCGATCCGCTGGCTGCTGCGGACCCTCACCAGGCGCACGCTCTGGCCGTTCGTTTTCTATAGACTTTGCCTGGCGGCGGGCCTGGCATGGTGGCTGGTTGCGGGCGGTTCCGCCGTCTCCGTGCCGGCCTGACGCAACCGGGATGCCGAGGAGGCTCCAGTCGCGAGGCGACTGGGCTACGGGGCCCGATCACCGTGGGCCAGTCCCCTCGCGACTGGCCCACGAGACAAGGTGATGTCGCCAGCGCGAGGCTCGAGCGGGAGCCGTAGACGACGGCGTACAATCGGGCGTGATGCGTTGCCGAGTTCGCTCCCTGCCCGCGGTCGCCGCCGCGCTGCTGCTTGCCGTCACCGTCGCCGGCTCGTGCGGCGCGGGGCACTGGCTGCTCGACCTCGCGAGCCACTTCCGGGGCTACTGGCTCGTGGCGGCCGCCGTGGGGGCCGTGCTCGCCCTGCGGCGGCCACGGTCGGTCGCGTTCGCCTGTTGCCTGCTCGCGCTCGCCGGCAACGCCTGGGCCATGCTGCCGTTCTGGATGCCGCCATCGACCGTGCTGCCGGCGGCCGCGGCCGCGGCGACGACGCCAGACGCCGATCCCGTGCCGCCGCTCGAACTCGTCTCCGCCAACCTGCATCGCCTGAACGCCGACAAGTCCCGTGCCGTGGCCTGGCTCCGCGACCGCCGGCCCGACGTCGCCGTGCTCCTGGAGATCGATGCGGCGTGGGCGGCGAACCTGTCGAGCCTCGACGACATTTATCCCCATCGCATCGTCGAGCCGCGCGAGGACAACTTCGGCATCGCCGTGCTCTCGCGGTGGCCGCTCACGGGCGGCACGGTGACCTCGCTCGGCGGCGCGCCCCATCCCGTGATTGTGACCACGGTACGGTTCCACGACCGCGGCGTACGGCTGTTCGCGATCCATCCGCCCCCGCCGAAAAGCGCCGCGCATGCCGCGACGCTCCGGACACATCTCGCGGCGGTGGCCGCCGCGGCCGCCGCCGCGCCGCGGCCTTGCATCGTGGCGGGCGACTTCAACGCCACGCCCTGGTCGCTCCCCTATCGCGTGTTCGCCGCCCGCAGCGGCCTCCGCGACACCGCGACGGGCCGCGGCGTGCAGCCCACGTGGAACGCGCGGCTCCCGGCCCCGCGGATCCCCATCGACCACGTCTTCGCGTCGCCCGAGATGGCCGTGCTCCGCCGCACCGTCGGCCCCGACGTCGGCTCGGACCACCTGCCCGTGGAGGCCACGCTCGCGCTGCCGCCGGCCGAGTGAACGGACGGCGTCAGCCGGCGGGCTCGAGCGCGGAGAGGTCCATGCCCAGCCGCTTGAGTTTCTTGTAGAGCGTGGTGCGGTTGATGCCGAGCGCCCGGGCCGCGACGTCGCGCCGCCAGCCCGACCGCTCGAGGGCGTCGAGGATCAGCTGCCGCTCGGGCGCGGCGAGTGCCGGTTTGCTCGGGGGCGCCACCGATGCAGGCGCGGCGGTGCCTGCGGCGGCGGCCACCGCCGGGGGCAGGTCGGCCACGTCCACGAGGCGGCCCCGGCCGAGGAACACGGCCCGCTCCACCGCATGCTCGAGCTCGCGGACGTTGCCCGGCCAGAGGTGCCGCACGACGGCCGCGACGGCCGCCTCCGTGAACCCGGCCACGTCGCGGCCGGCGCGGGCCGCCGCAGCCCGCAGGAAGTGCTCCGCGAGCGCCGGCACGTCCGCGGCCCGCTCCCGCAGCGGCGGCATCGCGATCGCCACCACGTTGATCCGCCAGAAGAGGTCCGCCCGGAACCGGCCGGCGGCCACGAGCGCCTCGAGGTCCTCGTTCGTGGCCAGGATCACGCGGACGTCCACCGACTTCGTCCGCGACCCGCCGACGGGCTCGAACTCCCGCTCCTGCAGCACCCGCAGGAGCTTCACCTGGAGTGCGGGCGACGCCGTCGCGATCTCGTCGAGGAAGATCGTGCCGCCGTCGGCCTGGAGGAATTTCCCGTCGCGGTCGCACGTCGCGCCCGTGAAGGCGCCCGCCACGTGGCCGAAGAGCTCGCTCTCGAGGAGCGACTCGGCGAGGCTGCCGCAGGCGACCTCCACGAACCGGCCGGCCCGGCCGCTGGCGCGGTGGATCTCACGGGCCAGGAGCGACTTGCCGGTGCCGCTCTCCCCCGTGACGAGCACGGTGGCGGGCGTGGCGGCGATCCGCTCGGCCACGTCGAGCACGCGGCGGATCGCGGGGTGCGCGCCGAGCACCGCGCCACCCGGGGCGGCGGCCGCGCGGGCCGCGGCCGCGGTGCGGGCGGCGGCGAGCGCGGCGGCGAGATCGGCATCGCGGACGGGAGCGGCCACGACCGCGTCGGCCCGCAGGCCCGCGGGCGGCGCGGCGCCGGCGGGCACGGCGGCGACCACGGCCGCCGCCGGCCGCGACCGGAGCACCGCCTCGACCACGGCGACGGCCCCGTCGTCGGGCAGGAGCGCATCGACCACGCAGGCGTCGGACGCCCCACGGCCCACGGCCCGGATCGCCTCGGCAGCGCTCCCCGCGGCCGACGCGTGAAACCCCGCGCCGCACAGCCACTGGGCCAGGCCCGAGGCCATCCGCCGGTCGTCGTCCACGACGAGGACGCGGCAGGGAGTCGGGGAACACGCGGTCGAGTCGCTGAGCATGAGTGCCTTCCCGGGGCGCGCCGGCAGGCCAGTGCCGGACTCGCCCTGCACATGCCTAGGTCGCAGTTGGGCGACGGCACGGTCGCCCCAGGGCGACACGGTTGCCCGATCGGCACGCGCGGCACCGCACGACCGCTCCAGTCGCTACGACCGGACGAGAAAGGGGCCGGTGCAGCAGGAAGCCCGGAGCGCGAGCGACGGGATCGTGGGCGGTTCGCATTCCCCTGGCGCAGGCTCGACGCGTTCCATCCCCGCGCTGGCGCTTGGGGCTTCCTGACGGGAAGCGACCGGCTTTCCAGCGCCCCCGCATGAGTTCATGCCCTCCGTCCGGCGAGAGGGCATGGGCAGCCCCGAGCGCGGACGACGTCACTCCTGCTTCGCGCCGTCGTGCGGCACGTCGCCGAGCCGCACCGCGTCGGCGATCCGGTCGGCGGCCGGGCCGAGCAGGATCTCGCGGTTCTCGAACAGGGCCTCGGGGTCCTGGTCGAGCATGCGGATCCGCCGCTTGCGGAACGAGAAGAAGGCGATCACGGCCACGGCCACGAGGGCCGCGACGATGGCGATGGCCGTGAAGCCCCGCTCGGCCGACTGGATGAGTCCGGTGATGCGGTCGCCGAACAGGTATGCCAGCCCGAAAAAGCCGCCGATCACGACCGTGGCGCAGACGAGGTCGGCGAACAGGAACCAGCGGTACTTCACGCGGAGGATGCCGGCCGTGAGGTAGAAGGGGCTCCGCAGGCCGACGAGGAAGCGGGCCACGAAGAAGGCCTTGATGCCGTGCTTGGTGATGAGGTTCTCGATCGTCTTCTCGCGCTCGTTCGTGAGGAAGCCCGACCACCAGGGATGCGCCTTGAGGATCCGGGCGCCGAAGAACCTGCCGATCGCGTACATGAGGCTGTCGCCGAGCAGGGCGCCGACGAGGCAGGCCGGCAGCGCGTAGTGCCACTTGAGGGCCCCCGCCTTGCTCGCCACGCCCGCGGCGACGATCGGCACCTCCTCCGGGATCGGCAGGCCGATCCCCGTGAGCGCGAGGAACAGCACGATGCCGAGGTAGGAACCCCGCTCGAACCAGTCAAGCATGGCGTCGTGCGTCTGCGGGTGGCGTGAGGTCGGGGGCGGAGTCAGGGGGGCCGCCAAGTGTACCCCGCGCGGCCCGGCGCAGCAGGCCGGGCATTCCGGCCGCGGGGACGGGAATTCACGCGGACTCCGCGTCGCGCCACACGACCGCGACGCCCGCGGTCGCCTCGACGGCGAGGTCGGCCGCGGCGACGTTCGCCACGACGAGCCGGAGCCCGCCGGGCTCCGCGGCCGGCACCACGAGCAGGGCCCCGACGTCGCCCCCGGGCGGTGCGATCCGGTCGAGGCCCGCCGGGCCGAGCACGTAGAGGGCCGTGGCCAGCGCGTCGGCGTCGGCCGCCGTCGGCGCGAGCACCGTGGCCGACACGACGCCCTCGGCGGGCAGGCCCGTCCGCGGGTCGAGGATGTGGCCGAGCCGACGGCCGCGGTCCACGAAGAACTGCGTGCCGGAGCCGCTCGTGCCGAGCGCCCGGTCCGCGAGCGCGATCGTGGCGAGGCGCCGCCCGGGCCGCAGCGGGTCGCGGAGCCCGACTGGCCAGCCGCGCCGCCCCGGCAGCATGGGGCCATGCACCCCCCGCGCCCGCACGCTGCTCTGCCCGCCGTGCACGAGCACGCTCGGCGCGCCCGAGTCCGCGAGCCCTTCGAGCGCCCGATCCACGGCCCAGCCCTTGCCGATGGCGCCGGGATTGATCTCGATGCCCTCGCGCGCGAACCGCACGCGTCGGCCCTCGGGATCGAGTTCGACGAACCGCATGCCCGACCGCTCACGCGCCGCGGCGAGTGCCGCCGTGTCGGGCGTGCGACCGGCCCGCGCGAGAAATCCCCACGCCCGCACGAGCGCGCCGGAGGCGGCGTCGAACGCGCCGTCGGTGAGGTCGTGGATCTCGCGGGCCCGCACGAGCAGGTCGAAAACGTCCTGCGACACCGGCTGCCACCCGCGCGCCGCCGTGGCGTTGAGCCGCGTCAGCTCGCTCGTGTCGCGGTAGACGCTGAACTTCTGCTCGATCTCGTCCACGAGGTCGAGTGCCCCGACGGCGAGCGCCGTCCCGTCGGCGACCTCCCCGGCGTTGAGGCACACCTCGAACCGGCACGCCATCGCGTCGCGTCCCACGACGAGCGTGTGCAGTTCCATGTCGGTCATGTCATCCACATCCACACCCACACCCACACCCACATCCACACAAGGCAATCATGAATCGCCGG
>JBJTPA010000321.1:0-32342 GCA_046074885.1 Planctomycetaceae bacterium | reverse complement strand
TGGGCACGACCGCGCGGACCGGCACGAAGACCACCTTCAAACCCGACCCGCAGATCTTCCCGCAGACGAAGTTCTCCTGGGACGTGCTCTCGCGGCGGCTCCGCGAGCTCGCCTTCCTCAACTCCGGCGTGCGGATCAGCTTCACCGATGCCGCCACCGGCACCACCGAGGAGTACTTCTACGAGCGGGGCGTCGAGGAGTTCGTCGAGCACCTCAACAAGGCGAGCGACCCGATCCACGCCGACGTGATCACGATGAAGGGCTCGGGCGAGGGTGTCTCCTGGGACATCGCGCTGCAGTACACGGGGGAATACACCGAGAGCCTCCACAGCTACGTCAACAACATCTCGACGACGGAGGGGGGCACCCACGTCTCGGGCTTCCGCGCGGCGCTCACCCGCGCCCTCAACGCCTACGGCAAGAAGAGCGGCCTCTACAAGGACCTCGTGCCGACCGGGGAGGACGTCCGCGAGGGGCTCACGGCCGTGATCAGCGTCCGCGTGCCGCACCCGCAGTTCGAGGGGCAGACGAAGACGAAGCTCGGCAACGGCGAGGTCGAGGGGATCATCAACTCGGCGGTCGGCGACCACCTCGCGAAGTACCTCGAGGAGAACCCGAAGAGCGCCCGGTCGATCGTCCAGAAGGGCGTGCTCGCGGCCGAGGCCCGCGAGGCGGCCAAGAAGGCCAAGCAGCTCCTCCGGGAGCGGAAGGGCGCTCTCTCCGGCGGCGGCCTCCCGGGCAAGCTCCGCGACTGCACGAGCCGCGACGTCGAGCGGTGCGAGCTCTACCTCGTCGAGGGCGACAGCGCCGGCGGAAGCGCCGAGGGGGGGCGGCACCGCGAGTACCAGGCGATCCTGCCCCTGCGCGGCAAGATCATCAACGCCTACAAGAGCCGCGACGACAAGGTGCTCGCCAACGAGGAGGTGCGGAGCGTGATCTCGGCGATCGGCGCCGGGATCGGCGACGAGGCCGACCTCGCCAAGCGGCGCTACGACAAGGTCGTGATCATGACCGACGCCGACGTGGACGGCTCGCACATCCGCACGCTCCTGCTCACCTTCTTCTACCGGCAGATGTACCGTCTCGTGGCCGAGGGGCACGTCTACGTGGCCCAGCCCCCCCTGTTCCGCGTCCGCTCGAAGAAGACCGTCTACTACGTGCAGACCGAGGAGGAGATGAAGGCGCAGCTCCTCGAGCAGGGGCTCGGCGAGGGGGTCTTCCTGCCGGGTGACGGACGGGAGATCGCCGGCGACGAGATGCAGAAGCTCTGCCGCACGCTCGCCGGCCTCGAGGACGCGCTGGTGTCGCTCGAGAAGCGGGGCATCAGCCTCCGCGACCACGCCGCCCGCCGCGACCCGAAGTCGGGCAAGCTCCCCATGTACCACGTCTACTACGGCACGGAGGAGCGCTGGTTCACGGGCCGCGACGAGCTCGAGGCCTTCGTGAAGGGGAAGGAGCAGGCCGCCGGCCACGCGCTGGCGGTCGGCCGGATCGAGGAGGCCGCCGCGGCCGGCGACGCGACGCCCGGCACCGCGCCCGGCACCGGCGGCGACCAGCTCGTGGTGATCGACCTCCACGAGGTCCGCAGCGTCAACGCGGGACTCAAGGAGCTCGAGGCCATGGGCTTCGGGATCGAGTCCCTCATGCCCCAGGACCGCACCGGCTCCGAGGCGCCGCGTTACACGCTGCGCCGCGGCGAGAACGAGATCGGCCTCGAGGATCTCCGTGGCCTCCTGGCGGCGGTCCGCCGGGCCGGCGAGAAGGGGCTCTCCATCACCCGCTTCAAGGGCCTCGGCGAGATGAACGCCGAGGAGCTCCGCGAGACGACACTCGACCCGGCCAACCACACGCTCCTACGCGTGACGATGTCGGACGCCGCGGCGGCCGACGACCTGTTCCGCGTGCTCATGGGGGAGAAGGTCGAGCCCCGTCGCGAGTTCATCGAGCGGCACGCGCTCGACGTCAAGAACCTCGACGTCTGACATGCCGTTCCGCTCCCTCTCCCTCCGGGAGAGGGAGCGGCGTGAGGGTGCCCGTCGTGCATCCTTCATGCAATGCCGGGACCGTTCGGGGGATGCCCGCACCCCGTCACCGCACGTTCAGTGGCCCGCTCGGGGGCTGCTCCTCCGGCCTCGCGACGACGCGATCGCCTCGCCCCGTGGCCCAGTCGCCTCGCGACTGGAATCCGGCACGTGGATCGACGGCGAAATCCGGTTGCGAGGCAACCGGACCACGGGCTGGCCTGCGCCCGCACATCGAGATGGCCCCGGGGGATCTCACGCAGACGACACGTGCCGCCCGGCGGCGGCCCTCACCGCACCTCGAGGAGTTCGACCAGGAAGTGGAGGGTGGCGCCCGGGGGGATGGTGCCGGGCACGCCGCGGTCGCCGTAGCCGAGCTTGCCCGGGATCGACAGCTCGATCATCCCGCCCGGCGCCACGAGCTGCATGCCCTCGGTCCAGCCCGGGATCACGCCGTTGAGCGGAAACTCGATCGGCTCGCGTCGGGCGTAGGAGCTGTCGAAGACCTTCCCGTCGTCGAGCCAGCCGTGGTAGTTGACCTTCACCGTGCTCGTGGCCTTCGGTGCCTCGCCCGCGCCCTTGCGGAGCACGCGGTACTGCAGGCCCGAGGGCGTGGCGGCGAGGATCTTGGGGGCGTCCTTGTCCATCTCGCCGGCGCCGGCGGGGAGCTTGGGGAACGGGATCTGCGGGGCTTGGGCCACGATGGTCTCCGGGATGGTGAGGAGGAGGGCGGCGAGGGCGGCGAGGGCGGCGAGGGCGGTGCGGCGGCGCATGGGGGCGGTCTCCGAGGTGACAGGCCGCGGAGCATACCCGAGCGGCCACCCGTCCGTCACCACCGCGGCCGCGTGGGATGCTCGGGGCCCGCAGCATCCCCGGTCCACGCGGCGGCCGGGTCGGTGAGGCTGCCGGAGGTGAATTCCCGGCGGCCCGTCGGCGTGTCGATCACGAGCGCGCCCGACGCGGTGATGCCCCGGCACACGCCCGTGTGCCGCTCCGCGCCCGCGTGGAGCGTGATCACGGTGCCGTCGAGCGCGCACAGGGGGCGGTAGCGGCGGGCGAGGGCGCCGCCATCGCGGTTGGGCGATTCCACGAGCTCGACGAAGCGGGGCAGGAACGCGGCCAGGAGCGTGCCGCGGCAAAGCGCCCGGCCGGTGATGTCCGGCAGCGTGCCGACGCGGTGCCGCAGCGCCTCGGGCGCCGCCGCCGCGCTGCCCGTCGTGTTCACGCCGATGCCGACGACCGCGCGGGCGTGCGCCGCGGTCTCCACGAGGATCCCGGCGAGCTTCCTGCCTCCCGCCTCGACGTCGTTGGGCCAGCGGACGACCGCGGCGACCGCGGGCTCGAGGTGCCGGATCGCCTCGGCGAGCGCCACGCCGCAGGCCAGCGCCCACGTCGGCCGCGGCGGCCCGGCGTCGCCCCCGTCGATCACGATGCTCGCCGCGAGCGCGCCCGGGGCCTGCCACCATGCGGCTCCGCGGCGGCCGCGGCCAGCGGCCTGCCGGTCGGCCACCACCACCGCGGGCAGCGCCGTGGCGGGATCGGCGGCGAGCGGCCGGGCCTCGTCCATCGTCGAGCCGACCTCAGCCCGGTGGACGACGGTGGCGAAACCGGCCGCGCGTAGCGCCGCGACGTCGAGCGGGTCGGGGCCTGATTCAAGCTGCGGCGACGGCGCAGGCACGGCGAGGGGCGTCCTCGGCAAGCGGGGCAAGGGCGGTGAAGGGCGGCTCGACCGGCATTCTAGCGCGCCCGCCGCGGCCTTGACCCTTACGCGGCGCGCGCGGTACCCCCCGACGGTCGGTGGCTCCCGGACGCGGGGGCCGGTTCGATCCACCGCCTGCCGCCGGCCCGCGCCGGCGGGCTTCGGAGCGTGCGCCGCATGCGGCTCGGAGTCACGTCCGCGAAGTTCGCGTGCGCCGCGGCCCTGGCCGCGGCGGCCACCGCCCGCGCGCAGACGGCGCAACTGCCGCCGCCGGCGGCCTCGTCGCTCGACCGCATCGCGCAGGCCGTGCCCCCGCCCCCCTCGGCCTGGGATCCCTACTCGCCGCAGCCGCAGGTCTTCCCGTCGGCCCCCGGCGCACCGCCGACCCAGCCGTCGGTCTGGGCGCCCTCCGCGATCAGCGGCCAGCCCGGCTACCCGGGCTACCCGGCGGCGCAGCCGCCGGTGGTGCCCACGCAGGGCACCGCCACGCTCGCCAGCCCCGCCCCTCCGCAGCAGTCGAGCTTCCAGGAGACCTACGCGCAGACGATGCACGTCTACCAGGGGCTCCGCGGCAGCTGGGCCTACCTGCTCGGCGACGGACAGGGCACCAGCGTCGGCGTCAACGAGCTCGACACGACGGCCACCTTCGCACTGCCGTTCTTCCACAACTCGCCGGTGAACATCAACCACGCCCCGCTCCTGATCTCCCCCGGCTTCGGCCTGCAGCTCTGGGACGGCCCGCAGACCTCGGCCACGCAGCTCGCCGACCTCCCGCCGAGCACCTACGACGTGTTCATCGACACCGCCTGGAACCCGAAGTTCACCCAGGTGTTCGGTGCCGAACTCGGCGTCCGCGTCGGCATCTACACGAACTGGGACGTGCTCGTCTGGCAGAGTTGGCGCATCATGGGCCGCGCCATCGGCACGCTGCAGATGACCCCCACCTGGCAGGCCAAGGCGGGCATCGTCTACCTCGACCGCAACCAGGTGAAGCTCCTGCCGGCGATCGGGGCCACCTGGACGCCGAACGCCGACTCGCGCTACGACATCTTCTTCCCGGCGCCCAGGGCCTCGTGGCGCTACATGCACGCGGGTCGCCACGACTGGTGGGGCTACGTCGCGGGCGAGTACGGCGGCGGCGCCTGGACATTCCGCCGCCAGACGTCGAACTACAACATGATCACGCCCTTCGACTACAACGACATCCGCATCACGCTCGGCACCGAGTTCGTGCCGCTGACGACGACGGGCCTCTCGGGCAACCTGGAGGTGGGCTACGTCTTCTACCGGCAGCTGTTCTACGTGAACGGCCCGCCGCAGATCGTGGACCTGCCCGACACGATCATGTTCCGACTGGGCCTCGCCTACTGACGTTCGCGCCCGCGGGCCGGCGCGTCGTGCGAGCCGTGGATCGTGACACCCCTTCCTCGCCGTGAAGTCGTGAATCGTACGCCGGCGTTCCTGATCTGCATCGCGGCCCTGGGGTCGGCCGTGCGCGCCGGCGATTCGGCCGTCACGCCATTGCCGCCGGTCGAGGGTGCCGTCCAGCCGAGGGTCCGCATGGCGGCGCTCGGCGACCCGCAGGACCTCTCCGAGCCGCTCATTCCCGATGACGTCGCCCCGCCGGGCCAGCCGCGGCAGGAGTCCGATCCGGCGCTGCGGAAGCTGCCCCCCGGGGCCAAGCCGGGAAAAGCCCTTCAGCAGGTGATCTTCACGGCGACCGAGCTGCCGCTGTTGGGCTCCAACGGCCTCGGGCTGACCACGCTCGACACGTCGCTCACGATCGGGCTGCCGGCGCCGACGCCCAAATCCCCGCTGCTGCTCACGCCGGGATTCGGCACGACCCTGGTCGACGAGGCGTCCGGTCCATCGGACCCCGGGCTGCCGGCGGAGCTCTACGAGTCGTGGCTGCAGGCCCGCTGGATGACCAAGATCGGCAAGCACTACGGCGTCGACCTCGCCGTGGCGCCGGGCTGGTACAGCGACTTCACCAACGACACGTCGCAGGCCTTCCGGATCACGGGGCACGGCTTCGGCGCCTGGGACTGCAGCGAGAACGTGCGGCTCGCGGTCGGCGCGATCTACCTCGACCGCTACGACGTCAACATCCTCCCCGCGGGCGGCCTGATCTGGACGCCGAGCGACGACCGGCGCTTCGAGATCATCTTTCCGCGGCCCCGGCTCGCCTGGCGGGTCGCCGAGAGCCGCCGGGCGTCGCAGTGGCTCTATCTCGCCGGGGAGTTCGGCGGCAACCAGTGGGCCGTGCGCCGCGACTCGGGCGTCAACGACGTGGTCGTCTACCACGACTACCGGTTGCTCGCCGGCTGGGAGCGCCGGCCTGCCGGCCTGGGGATCAACTGGCGGCTGGAGACCGGCTGGGTGACCGGCCGGCTCGTCGAGTACTACATCACCGCCACGGCCGACTACCGGCCCAGCGACACGTTCCTCGTGCGGGCCGGGGTCTGGTACTGACTTCAGGCAAAACACGGGCATCCTGCCCGTTTTTGCCTTGGCATTCGGAGCCGCAGCCGAGGTGCGGCTCGAATGCCGGCTGCTCGCACCTCCGGGCTCGCAGGGCCGCCGCTGGGCGGCGGCTCCGCGACCGCTCGCCGAGGCGGCAAGCGGGGCCGCGTAGGCCGGGGTTGTGTCGAGGCTCCTGATCTGCAGGAAGCCCGGAGCGCAAGCGAAGGGACTGAAATCCCCGAGCCGGCGCACCGATATCACGCGACGGCGACGCCGGCGAGGTGGTCCACGATCGCGGCCATGAAGTCGGGCAGGTCGGCCGGCCTGCGGCTCGACACGTAGTGGCGGTCCACCACCACCGGCGTGTCCTCCCAGATCGCGCCGGCGTTGACGAGGTCGTCCTTGATACCCGGACTGCCCGTGACGCGCACGCCCCGATAGACGCCCGCCGAGATCGGGATCCAGCCGCCGTGGCAGATCGCCGCCACGAGCCTGCCGTGGGCAGCGAACTCGCGGACGAGGTCGAGCACCGGCGGGTCGCGGCGGAGCGAGTCGGGCATCCACCCGCCCGGGATCACGATGCCGTGAAAGTCGCTCGCCTCCATGTCGGAGATCGCGGCGTCGCTCGTGCAGGGGTAGCCGTGCTTGCCGGAGTAGGTGCGGCCGGGCATCGATCCGGCGAGCGTGACGTGGCCGCCGGCCTCCTCGATCCGCAGTTTCGGATACCAGAGCTCGAGATCCTCGTAGTCCTCGCCCACGAGCACGAGGATGCGGATGCCGTCGAGCGGACGGTCGGACGGGGTGCGGGGCATGGGTCGGTCTCCGGTGGGTGGGGAACGCAAGGACGTTCGGAGCGGCAGGTATTGTCGCCGCCTCGGGTGCCGCGGGCGAGCGAATCTGCCAACCCCCCCGCGTGGGCTGTTCCGGTCACCGCTGCCAGCACCCGTCCGGGGACCCGCGAACCGCGTTTTGCCGCGGGTTCCGTAGCCCTCGGGAATGCCGCTTGACGCCCCCGGGCCTCACGATACATTCACGCCCCGGCCAACAGGCAGGGGTCGCCGGAACGACCGCCACAACATCTTGCGATAGCAGGCAGAAGGAACTGCATTTTCCGCGGATCGCGGCCGGCCCGTCAGGGGCCCGCCCGCCGATTCAATTCGATCCCGCCGGCCTGCCGATCAAAGTTGCCATCAGACTATACGGAAGTATACTTTCCAGGCTCGACACTTTCGCCGCAAGGAGCACCCCCATGGCCGCCTTCGATCCGTCCGCCACCGCCAGCGGCACCGCCCCGGCCCCCGCGACCCCCGCGCAGGCCGCCCCGCGGACGGCCCTCGACGTCCGGCCCACCTTCTGCCCGACCGACGTCGAGAGCCCCTTCGACACCACCGAGTGGGAGCTCCGCACCGCCGCCATCAAGGGGGAGGACGGCAAGGTGCTCTTCGAGCAGCCGGCCTGCGAGATCCCGGCCGCCTGGAGCCAGCTGGCCACGAACGTCGTCGTGAGCAAGTACTTCTACGGCGAGATCCACACGCCCGAGCGTGAGCACTCCGTCAAGCAGCTCGTCCACCGCGTGGCCCGCACGATCGCCGACTGGGGAATCCGCGACGGCTACTTCAAGTCGAAGCAGGACGGCGAGAACTTCTACCGCGACCTGGCCTGGCTCTGCATCCACCAGCACGGCGCCTTCAACTCGCCCGTCTGGTTCAACGTGGGGCTCTACGACCAGTACGGCGTCAAGGGCGCGCCCTGCAACTGGCGGTGGGACGAGGCCCGGCGGGACGTCGTCATGCCGGAGAACCCCTACGAATATCCGCAGGGCAGCGCCTGCTTCATCCAGAGCGTGAAGGACACGATGGAGGACATCATGGACCTCGCGCGGAGCGAGGCGATGCTCTTCAAGTTCGGCTCCGGCACCGGGACCGACCTCTCCACCCTCCGCAGCCAGCGCGAGAAGCTCGCCGGCGGCGGCAAGCCCTCGGGCCCGCTCTCCTTCATGCGGGTCTATGACCAGGTGGCGGCGGTGGTGAAGAGCGGCGGCAAGACCCGCCGGGCGGCGAAGATGCAGTCGCTCAAAATCCACCACCCGGACATCATGGAATTCATCGAGTGCAAGGCGAAGGAGGAGAAGAAGGCCCGCGTCCTCATCGAAAAGGGGGGCTACGACGCCAACTTCAACGGCGAGGCCTACGCGTCGATCCTGTTCCAGAACGCCAACCTCTCCGTCCGGGTCACCGACGACTTCATGGAGGCCTGCGAGCGGGACGACACCTGGACCACCCGCTGGGTGACCGACCCGGCGAAGGCGGGCCCGAGCTTCAAGGCCCGCGAGGTGATGAACCGGATGGCCGAGTGCGCCTGGCAGTGCGGCGACCCGGGCGTGCAGTACGACACCACGATCAACCGCTGGCACACCTGCCCCAACTCGGGCCGGATCAACGCCTCGAACCCATGCTCCGAGTACATGTTCCTCGATGACACGGCCTGCAACCTCGCCAGCATCAACCTGATGAAGTTCCGCAAGCCCGACGGCGCCTTCGACGTCGAGCGGTTCACCGCGGCCTGCCGGATCTTCTTCGTCGCGCAGGAGATCCTCGTCGACCACGCGAGTTACCCGACGCCGAAAATCGCCCGCAACAGCCACCTCTACCGGCCGCTGGGCCTGGGCTACTCGAACCTCGGCAGCGTGCTCATGGCCGACGGCCTGGCCTACGACAGCGACGCCGGCCGCGGCCTGTGCGGGGCGATCACGGCGATCCTCCACGGGGCCGCCAATCGCACGAGTGCGGAGCTCGCGGCGGCGGTCGGTCCGTTCGAGGGCTTCGCGGCCAACCGTGAGCCGATGCTGGGAGTCATGCAGATGCATCGCGACGCGGTCGAGAAGATCGATCCGTCGTGCCCGGCGTACCTCCACGACGCGGCCCGGAAGATCTGGGACGACGTGCTTGCCGGCGGCCGCCGCCACGGCTACCGCAACGCCCAGGCCACGGTGCTCGCGCCGACCGGCACGATCTCGTTTCTCATGGACTGCGACACGACCTGCATCGAGCCAGACATCGCGCTGGTCAAGTACAAGCAGTTCGCCGGCGGCGGCATGCTCAAGATCGTGAACCAGACGGTGCCGCTCGCGCTGCGGACGCTCGGGTACGACGAGCCGACCGTCGAGGGCGTCCTCGCCTACGTGGACAAGAACGACACGATCGAGGGGGCCCCGGGCCTCAAGGCCGATCACCTCGCGGTCTTCGACTGCGCCTTCAAGCCGCGGCTCGGGCAGCGGAGCATCGCCTGGGAGGCCCACGTGAAGATGATGGCGGCGGCGCAGCCGTTCATCTCGGGCGCCATCTCGAAGACGGTCAACATGCCGCGGGAGACGACGCCCGCCGACATCGCCGGCGCCTACACGGAGGGCTGGCGGCTGGGGCTCAAGGCCCTGGCCATCTACCGCGACGGCTCGAAGGAGAGCCAACCGCTCAACACGAGCAGCGAGGGCGACAAGGCGGCGGCGAAAGTCACGGCGGCGCCGCGCCGCGAGCGGCTGCCCGACACGCGGCGGAGCGTGACCCACAAGTTCAACGTGGGGGGGCACGAGGGCTACATCACCGTCGGCCTCTACGACGACGGGCGGCCCGGCGAGCTCTTCATCACGATGGCCAAGGAGGGGAGCACGATCGGCGGCCTGATGGACGCCTTCGGCACGAGCGTGTCGATGAGCCTGCAGTACGGCGTGCCGCTCGAGGTCTACGTGAAGAAGTTCTCGCACACGCGCTTCGAGCCGTGGGGCTACACGCGGAACCCGGACATCCCGGTGGCGAAGAGCCTCATCGACTACCTCTTCCGGTGGCTCGGCACCCAGTTCATTCCCGGCTTCCGCGAGGCCAACCGGCCCGGCGGACACGGTGAGGGCGGCGGCGGGGAGGCCGCCGCGGGGGGCGACACGGAAACCGAGCGCAAGCCCGCCGCCACGACGGCGAGCGGGCAGGCCGAGGGCCACGGGAAGGCCGGTACGAATGGAAGGGCCGCCACGGGCGAGACCGCCACGCGCGGCCGGCATCCGGGCGGAACGGGGACGAAGCCGGCCAACGGGCACGGGGGCGGCGCGGCTGCGGTGCTGCTCGAGCGCGGCGGCCTGAAGGTGGCCGCGGAAGGACAGGCGGCCGGTGGCGACCGCCAGGGCCAGTTCGCCGCGTTCCAGAGCGACGCCCCGGTGTGCGAGAACTGCGGCTGCATCACGGTCCGCAGCGGCAACTGCTACCTCTGCCACAACTGCGCGACGTCGATGGGCTGTAGCTGACTTGCTTCACGCAAAACACGGACATCCTGTCCGTTTTTGCTTGGGCCGTCGCGGGCACAGCCAAGGTGTGCCCGGACGGCCGGCTGCTCGCACCTCCGGGCTCGCAGGGCCGCCGCTGAGCGGCGGCTGCCGCCGTCCGAAGGCAAGGCCCCGCGGAGCGGGCGGCGGGCCTGAAGATCGCTGGCGATTCTTCGCATGCAAACCCGGAGTGGCAGGAAGCCCGGAGCGGAAGCGACGGGACTCCGGGCCGTTGGGCGAAACCGCTCACCGCGCGTCCACCACGAAGATCTGGTTGAAGTCGCCGGCGGCGGTCGGGAGTGTGCGGAGGTAGGCGATCTTCGTGCCGTCGGGCGAGAAGACGCAGGCCTCGGGACGCGGGGCGGTGGCGCCGGGGGTGGGATGCGTGAGCCGGCGGGTTTCGCCGGTGGCGACGTCGATCGTCATCACGCTCGCGTCGGCGACGTAGGCGATCCGTCCGCCGTCGGGGCTCCAGGTGAACGCGCTCGACACGTCCCACGGATCGTGGCTGAGTTGCTCCGGCTCGCCGCCGAGCGGGCTCACCGCGAACAGTTGCACGATGCCGCGGTCGTCACGCATGAGGCACGCGATCCGCGAGCCGTCGGGGCTCGACCTGAGCCAGTGCCGCGGGCCCTGGAGGCCCGGGTGCGAGCGGTCGTGAGTGAACGTGATCCGCCGCTGGACGACACCGCGCGGCGGGGCGGGCCGCGTCGTGGCCGTGCCGGCGAGCGGTCCGCGGCCCGGCACCTCGAGTGCCCGCGGGTCGTCGGGCAGATCGAGGACGAACACCTCGGTGATCGTGCGACCGCCCGCCGCGACGACGCTCCCCTGGAACGCGAGCGCCCGGCGCTGCCGGGTGCCGTCGGCGCGGAGGTAGCCGCGGGCGCCGATCCAGGCCTCCTCGCAGGCCCGGACGATCTCGTCGCCGCCGGGCCGCGGGGCGTCGGCGAGGTCCGTCGTGAGCACGGTGAACGCCGAGCCGTCGTGGTTGCGGGGATGCGCCGCCGGCACGCGGACCGCCCGGCCACACACGCTCACCGCCACGCCCCGCAGGTTTGTATGGCGTGCGGGCCATCGTGGCCCGCACGGGCCTCCAGTGGCCTCATCGAGCACCGCGTCCTCGTAGGTCGAGCTCACGAGCGCGCCGTCGGGGCTCCAGACGTGGACGTGCGTGCCCCCGCGGAGGGCGCCGGGCGTGAAGGGGGGCACGAGGTCGCGGGCGTCGAGCGGCTCCGCGATCCCCGGCCGCGACGCATCGACCACCACGCCCTGGCGGCGGGCCGGGCCGTACCGCCAGTCCGCGTCGGGCCGCTCGGGGCCGAGGATGAAGGCCACCCGGTCGTCCACCGGGCTCGCGGTGACGACGCCGCACGAGGCCCCGTGTCGCGACTCGTAGAGCGTCTCGACGCGGCCCGTGGCGACGAGCACCCGCACGATCCGCGTGCCGTCGAAGACCGCGCCATCGACCGCCGACCGCGTGTCGAACACGAGCCACCGGGAGTCCGGCGTCCACGTGGCCGCGTTCGTGAGGAGGTGGCCGTGCGGGGCGGCGGTGATCTGCCGGTCGCTCATCAGGGGCTGCTCGCTGGCTCCTTGAGCGGGGTGCCGGCTGTGACGGTCGTGCGCCGCGGCCGCGCGGGGCTGCAGGCCGCCGCCCCCGCACGACGATCCCCGAGTCATCGAACTTCGACCTGTCGCCGCATTCCGTCGGAGGTGCCAACCCCAACGCGTTGATCCGGATCCCCTGAAAGGCTCTCGTGCAGTTCCGCGGACTCGTCTCCGCGGTTCGGGCACCTGGGCCCGATCCGCATCAGTCTCGCAGTGTTCTACCCCGATCGCAGGCGGTCGGCAGGCTCGATCCACGTGGCGGGCCGGGAGGACGCGAGTCGTCCCGGCCCGCTTTCGTTGCCGCGCCGGGTACCGATCGGCGCGAACGTGCCGGTCGTAGAGGTCGTGTCACCACGGCCGCCGCCGGAACGCGGGCGCCGGCCCCTCGGGCCGTTTGCGGCACGCCTGCGGGGCATCTAGCATAGTGCACACGCGGGCTGCACCCCGCGGCCACCCGATCCCGGAGGTGCCTCGTGCGTCGGTGTCTGCACAGCCTGCTCGTCGGCGTGCTCACGGTCTCGCTCTCGGTCGATGCCGCCCGCGCGTGCGGCCACCTGCGGTGGCGGCGCTGTCCCCCGGCTCCGTGCTGTGCGCCGGTCGTGGTCGTCGCGGGCTGCGGCTGCGAGGCGGTCGCCTGCTGTGTGCCGACCGCCTGCTGCGGTCCGGCCGTCGCCGCCCAGCCGGCCACGCCGTCCACCGCGGCCAACGAGTCCGTGGTCGCCCCCGCGCCGGCGGTCGCCGCGCCCGAGCCCGCGCCCGTGGAGCCGCCGGCCCCGGTCGTCGCGCCGTCGCCGGTCGTGTCCACGGTCCCGGATCTCGAGCCCGTCTCCCCCGCCTCGGCGACCGAGCCCGCTCCGAACCCGATCGCCGCGACCGACGAAGTGCCCGCCGAGCCGGCGGCTGAGCCGGCCTCCGAGCCGGAGGAAGAGATGGAGGCGGCCGACGCCACGGCAGCCGAGCCGGTGGTCGATGCTCCCGAGGAGGGCGGCACGCCGCCCGAGCCTGCCGCGCCGGAGACCATCGAGCCCGTCGTCAACGAGCCCGAGGAGATGGCCGAGGGCGAAGGGGGTGTCGCGAACGAGGAGCCGGCCGACGCGCCGGCCGAGCCGGAGCCCGTCGTCGAGGAGCCGAAACCGGCACCGCCCGCCCCGGCACCGAACCCCTTCGACGAATCCGCAGCCGAGCAGCCGCGTCGCTGGATCGACGACACCGCGAGCTTCGCCGTCGTGGGCCGGCTGGTCGCCGTCCGACGGGATTCGATCGACATCCTCCGTGCCGACGGACGCCCCGTGACGGTGCCGCTCGAGCGGCTCAGCGACTTCGACCGCGACTACGTCGCCGAGGCCGGGCCGCGGATCGCCGCCGCCCGGAACCGCGGACCGCGGCCGACCGACACCGCCGCCCGCTGACCGGTCAGCGGTCGTCGAGGATCGCGACCGTCTCGAAGGCCCGGCCCTCGAGCATCTCGAGCGACGCGCCTCCGCCGGTCGAGACGTGGCTCACCCGGTCGGCGTAGCCGAGTTGCTCGACCGCCGCGGCGGAGTCGCCGCCGCCGATGATCGTCACCGCGCCCTTCGCCGTGGCATCGGCCACCGCGTCGGCCACGGCCTTCGTGCCGGCGTCGAAGGGGGGCATCTCGAACACGCCCATCGGCCCGTTCCAGACGACCGTGCCCGCCCCGCGGATGAGCTCGGCGTACGCCCGCGCCGTCTCCGGCCCGATGTCGAGCCCCTCGAAGCCGTCCGGGATCTCCCCCGCCTTCACGACTCGCTTGTTCGCCGCGGACGAAAAGTCGTCGGCGCAGTGCGTATCGACGGGCAGCACGAGTTTGTCTTTTCCGGCGGTCAGCAGCTGCTTCGCGAGATCCACCTTGTCGGGCTCGACGAGGGACTTGCCCGTCTTGCCCCCCTGGGCCAGAGAGAACGTGTAGGCCATCGCGCCCCCCACGAGGACGTGGTCGCAGATCGAGAGCAGGTTCGTGATCACTGCGATCTTGTCCGACACCTTCTTGCCGCCGAGGATCGCCACGAACGGCCGCTTCGGCCGCGCGATCGCGTCGGCGAGGTACCGGATCTCCTTCTCGACCAGGAAGCCCACGACGGCGGGCTTGCCCGCCGCCTTCATCGCGACCGGCACCGCGTGCATGCTCGCCTCGGTCCGGTGGCACGTTCCGAAGGCGTCGTTGACGTAGGCATCAGCGAGGCCGGCGAGGCCCGCGACGTAGGCCGGGTCGTCCCCCTTCTTCTCGCCCTTGTTGAAGCGGACGTTCTCGAGGACGAGCACGCCGCCGGTCGGCAGGGATTTCGCCCTGGCCTGGGAATCCGGGCCGCCGGTGTCGCTCGCGAGGACGACGGGCCGGCCGAGGAGCTCGGCCAGCCGCACGGCCACGGGCGCCAGCGAGAACTCGGACTCGAAACCCTTCCCGGCGGGGCGTCCCAGGTGCGACATCAGGATCGCCCTGCCGCCGCGGTCGAGGATCGACGTGATCGTGGGCAGGGCCATGCGGATCCGGCGGTCGTCGGTGATGGCGCCATGCTCGCCCTGCGGGACGTTGAAATCGACGCGGACGAGGATGGTCTTGCCGCGGGGGTCGAGGTCGGCGACGGTCTTCTTGGCCATGGGGTGGGTGGGTCTCCGGTCGGCGTGCCTGATGGTGCGGGCCGGTATTCAACCGGATCGCCGGCGGTGCTGCAAATGCCCGTGTCGGGAGCGTGGCTCCGGGTAACCCGTGCCGTTCCGCCGGGCGCTCCGGGCCGTGGCGGTCGTCGCCGAGACAGGCCAGGTCGTGCCGGCCGAGGTCATCGACGAGGAACACGACCATGTTGCGGGGTCGCCCCTCCGGCGCCGCGGCCGCTGCTGCCCGCGCGATGACGAGGACCAGCAGGATGAAGGCGTGCCGCACGGCGCGGCATAGTTCTCGCGGTGGTCGCCTTCGCAGTGGCCCGGCACGCGGCACGTGCCGGGCCGCCGCCCAACGTCGAGTTCATCATCTCCGATGATCACCATCGGCGGGATTACGGATTCGCAAGCCACGAGCACCTGCGAACGCCGCACCTCGACCGGCTCGCGCGGGAGAGCATCGTTTTCCGCCGTGGATGCGTGACGGAAGGGCGTGCACGCCGCGATGCCGCGGCCGAACCCCGAGCCGGTCGAGCCCTACGGCCCGCAGGGCAGCCCGCGATGACGCGGTGCCACGCGGCTCCACGCGAGGCTACATTGGAGGGCACGATGTCCGCCCGATCAGCCGCAGTCCGCCGCACCGTTCCGCTCGCCCTGGCGCTCGTGGCGCT
Organism: Planctomycetaceae bacterium; assembly: GCA_046074885.1. GTDB lineage: Bacteria > Planctomycetota > Planctomycetia > Pirellulales > UBA1268 > QWPN01. The sequence continues at coordinate 16,952 of JBJTPA010000321.1, read as the reverse complement.
CGCCGCGGCCCGGGCCGCCGACTGGCCCGCCTGGCGCGGCCCGGGCGGCGACGGCACGGCCCCCGGGGCCAGCTTCCCGGCGGCGTGGTCCCCCGACGCCAACGTCGTGTGGCGGGTGAAGTTGCCGGGCCTCGGCGCCAGCACGCCGGCCGTGTCCGGCGACCGGATCGTCGTCACCTGCGCGATCGCCGGCCACAACGCGGCGATCGGCCTCGACCGCGCGGGCGACGAGCGCTGGCGGCGGGTGCTCGGCCCGGAGCGGGTCGGCAAGCACAAGAAGGCGACGGCCGCCAACCCTTCGCCGGTGGCCGACGGCACGCACGTCTGGGTCTACTTCAAGAGCGGTGAGCTCGCCTGCCTCGCCCTCGCCACCGGCGAGGTCGTCTGGCGCACGAATCTCCAGGAGCGGTTCGGCGAGGACACGCTGTGGTGGGATCTCGGCACGTCGCCGGTGCTCACGAAGACGGCGGTCGTGGTCGCCGTGATGCAGACGGGCCCGAGCTACCTCGTGGCCCTCGACCGCGCGACCGGCACGCTCCGCTGGAAGCACGACCGCGACGTGCCGGCGCCCGAGGAGGCGGCCCAGAGCTACTCGACCCCGCTGGTGATCGCGGGCGACAAGGCCAAGGGGGAGCCGGCCGAGATGCTCGTCGTCCTGGGGGCCGATCACGTGACGGCCCACGATGCCGCCGACGGCCGCGAACTCTGGCGGGTGGGGGGTTTGAATCCGAAGGCAGACCGGTTTTTCCGCTCCATCGCCTCGCCCGTGCTCGCCGGCGAGCTCGTCATCGCCCCATACGCCCGCGGCTCCACGCTCACCGCGATCCGCCGTGGCGGCACGGGCGACGTCACGGCCACGCACGTGGCCTGGTCGCGCACCGGCATCGGGGCCGACGTGCCGACGCCGGCGTTCGCAGCGGGGCGGGTCGTCGTCTGCGGCGACAAGGGCGCCGTCGAGTGCGTCGACCCCGCGACCGGCGCGACGCTTGCGCGGCACGCGCTGCCCGCCAATCGCAACGCCTATAGCTCGTCGCCGGTCGTCGTGGACGGGAAGCTCGTCCTCACCCGCGAGGACGGCCACTCGACCCTGCTCGACTGGCCGCCGCCGGCCGGTGCGGACGCGGCATGGCCGGAGGTCGGCACCGGGGACGTCGGCGAGATGACGGTGGCCACGCCGGTCTGCGTGGACGGCCGGATCCTCCTGCGGACGCACGACTCCCTGTGGTGCATCGGCGCGAAGTGATCCGTGGCGGCACTCGAGCGGGAGTGGGGCCGGATCGCCGGGGAATGCCGCGGGCCGGCCCCGGTCGACACGACCCCGGTGAAACGGCCGCCGCTCCCGTCTACTGCTTCTGGTACGCAGAGAACGAGCTCCAGGCCGTCCGCGAGGGGAAGTGGAAGCCGTTCTTCCCCCACACGTCCCGCGCGATGGCGGGCCAGGCGCCGGGCAGGGATGGCGTTCCCGGTCGATACCGCCCGCTGCCCGTCCGACGGGCCCGGCTGGTGGCGGACCGAGCCGGACGACGGTCCGCGGCGCCGGGAAGCTCCCAAGTCCGCGGCGCCGTAGCCGGGCCGCGGTGTATTCTCGTGCCGCACCGCACACCCCGTCCCGCCTTCGTCCGGTCTCGCGTCCCATGCCGCGCAAGAAACCCCCGCCGCCGCGCCGCGCGGTGATCGCCTGCACCGAGGCTCATCTCCCGGCGATCCAGGCGATCTACAACGACGCGATCCTCACCACGACCGCGCTCTACGAGTACGCGCCGCGGACCGAGGAGGTGATGCGGGAGTGGTTCACGGCCCGCCGCCGCGACGGCATCCCGGTGCTCGGCATCGAGTGGGAGCCGGGGGTGCTCGCGGGCTTCGCCACGTGGGGCCCGTTCCGGCCGCGGGCCGCCTACAAGTACTCGGCGGAGCACTCGGTCTACGTGGACGAGCGGTTCCGGGGCGAGGGCGTGGGCCGGCAGCTGCTCCAGGCGCTGATCGCCGAAGCGAAGACGAAGGATCTCCACATGCTCGTCGCGGGGATCGACGCCACGAACGTGGCGAGCGTGGCCCTGCACAGCTCGCTGGGGTTCCGCTGCTGCGGCACGGTCCGCGAGGCGGGCTACAAGTTCGGCCGTTGGCTCGACCTCGAGTTCTGGCAGCTCATCCTGCCGACGCCGGCGGAGCCGCAGGACGGCTGAGAACCGCGTCAGACGGTGGAGCCGAGCGTCGGCATCCCGCAGTCCCGTCGCTCGCGCTCCGGGCTTCCTGCGAATCGGCGCCGACACCCGTGTGTCGTCACGCAAATTGGCGGCGCTTCCCGTCAGGAAGCCCCAAGCGCCAGCGCGGGGACTGACAACGCCGGCTCGACGGCACGGGCAGCCCCTCACGAGGGCAGGGGCAATTCAAAACCCTGGCGGTACTCGCGGCTGAAGAGCGGGTTGGCCTGCTCGTCCGTGGCCCGCTCGGTCTTCGGGTCGATCACGAGCTCGCGGCCGAGGAGCAGCTTCGTGGCCGCGTAGTCGATCTCCTGCTCCCCCAGGTGCTTCTCGAAGCTCTCCCAGGTGGCCCGCACGTGCGGCTCGTCGGCCGCGAGCTTCGGCCGGGTGCCGGGCTCGACCGGCTCGCCGAGCGCCCAGGAGACGTTGCCGAGGTGCGCCAGCGCGCTCGACAGGTGCCCCTCCTCGATGTCGAGGTGCAGGTCCTCGTGGCGGCGGCTTCGCACGGCGTCGAGGAAGTTGGCGAAGTGGGCCTCGTACTCGCCCCCGGACCACTTGCCGAGCTCGCGGCCGTCGTGGTCGAAGGCCACGCCGCTGGTGTAGTTGGGGGCCACGACGTAGCCCGTGGTGCCCCACCAGATGTTCGCCACGCCGAGCGGGCCGGCCTTGAGCCCGAAATCGACCGGCGTCTTGATCTCGAGCCCGCGGACGTCGGAAACGAGGGTCGCGTCGTCCCACTGGAAGATCGTCACCTGGCTGTTGGCCACGTCGCCGTCGTCCACGTAGCCGAGCCGGCCGCCGAGGCTCACGACCCGCTTCGGGAGCTCGTGCTTGCCGAGTCCCCAGCGGGCCTTGTCGAGCTCGTGTGGGTTCTGGTTGCCGAGGTCGCCGTTGCCGGTGACGTGCGTCCAGTGCCAGTCGTAGTGGAGCCGCTCGCGGACGGGCACCACCTTCGGCGCCGGGCCGGCCCAGAGGTCGAAGTCGAGGCCGGCGGGCAGCGGGGCCGGCTTGTCGGTCCGCCCGATGCTCTTCCGCCGCTTGTAGCACAGCGCGTGGGCCACCGTCACCGGCCCCACGCCGCCGCCGCGGACGAAGTCGAGCGTCTGCCGCATGCCGGTCATGCTCCGGCTCTGCACGCCCATCTGGCAGATGCGTCCGAGTTTCCGCGCCCAGTCGGTCATCACCCGCCCCTCGTGGACGTTGTGGCTGCACGGCTTCTCGACGTACACGTCCTTGCCGGCCTGCATCGCCCACACGGCCGCCAGGGCGTGCCAGTGGTTCGGCGTGGCAATCGTGACCGCGTCCACGTCCTTGCGGTCGAGGAGCCGGCGGATGTCCTGGACGAACTCGGGCGTCTTCCGGCCCTTTTCCTTCGCGAAGTGCTTCTGCGCCGCCCGCTCGTAGGCGCCGGGATCGCAGTCGCAGATGGCGACGAGCTCGGCGTCGGGCAGCTTGAGGAGTTCGCCGACGTGGGCCGACCCCTGGTTGTTGACGCCGATGCAGGCGACGCGGATTTTCCCGGACGCGGGCCGCAGCCCCCCCGCGGGCGGTTCCGGCTTCGCGGCGTCGGCGCCGCGGGCCAGGGCGGCGGCGGCGAGGCAGAGGGCGCGTTCGACGAAATCGCGACGCGGCAGCGCCATGGCGGGGCTCCCGGGAGGGTGGCGGGCCGAGGACCGTCGGCCTGCCAGTCTACCCGCGCGTCGCCCCGTCCGGCGTGCCGCACCCAGCGATATAGGGAGCTCAGGCGCCCGGGGGTGAAGTGCCGGTAGGCCTCGAGCACGTCGTGGAGGTCGGCCGAGATCTCGATCTCGTCGCCGCCGAAGTCGCGGAGCCAGGTGCGGTCGCTGGCCAGCGCGTCAGCCAGGAGCGGCAGCACCTCGCCGAGCGTGACACGGACCGTCTCCGCGCGGGCCGGGGCCTCGGCGAACCCGACGACGCCCGGCCGCTCGAACTCGGGACCCGTGTAGACGCGCAGTCGCCTCATCGCCATGTCGCACACTCCCTTGCTCGCGGATCACGGGAGTCGCCGGCGTCTCCGCCGGGCTGGCCGCCATCGTGGCGCACCGTCTCCCGATACCACCTTCATCGGCAGCGACAGGCCGCAAGGTTTGGCCGGATTTCCCGGTCGCACCGGGAATGACGGCCGCCGGCGGCAAGCGCGGCAAGCTGGAGGGACCGGGGGCCGCGGTCAGCCGGCCCGGCCGGCGACGCGGCCGGCCCGGAAGGCTTCGCCGATGCTCTTGGGCACGAGGGCCTCGGCCTGGAGCAGCCGGGCGCGGTTCTCCGCCGTGGCGGCCTTCATCTCCTGCTCCCGGGCGATCGCCACGCTCCGCCGCTCCTCGGCCTTGGCCCGGGCCACGCGGGTGTCGGCCTCGGCCTGGTCGGCCTGGAGCCGCGCGCCGATGTTCTCGCCCACCTCGATGTCGGCGATGTCGATCGACACGATCTGGAACGCAGTCTGGGCGTCGAGGCCGCGCTGGAGCACCGCCTTCGAGATCGTGTCGGGGTGCTCCATGACCTCGAAGTGGCTGGCGGACGAGCCGATCGACGTGATGATCCCCTCGCCGACGCGGGCGATGATCGTCTCCTCGGTGGCGCCACCGATGAGTTGCTGGAGGTTCGTGCGGACGGTCACGCGGGCCCGGATCTTGAGCTCGACGCCGTTCTTGGCCACGGCAGAGAGGTTCGGCTTGCCGCTGGCCACGTCGGGGCAGTCGATGACCTTGGGGTTCACGCTCGTCTGCACCGCGTCGAGCACGTCGCGGCCGGCCAGGTCGATGGCGCAGGCCCGGTCGAAGTCGAGGTCGAGGTCGGCCCGCTGCGCCGCGATGAGCGCGCGAATGACGCGGGGCACGTCGCCGCCGGCGAGGTAGTGGGCCTCGAGCCGCCGGGGCGTGATGTCGGGGCCCAGGCCGGCCTGGATGGCCATGATCCGGGCCTGCACGATCGTGCGGGCATTCACCTTCCGCAGGCTCATGCCGAGCAGCGACGCGAACGACACCCGCGCCTTCGACCAGTAGGCCTGGAACCAGAGCTGCCCGTAGTTGAAGACGAGCAGGAGCATCGTGAGGGCGAGGATGCCCAGCACGATCGCGGCGCCGACGATCACGGGAAGCGGAAGGGTGTTCATGCGTGGCTGGTGGACGGGGAAGGGGGCCTGAGCCTACGCCCCAAGCCTAGTTCGCGATTTCGGGCCCGCAAAAACCGCGTCATACGGCTCCCACATGAGCCTCGCGCTTCCGCGATCACCTCGTCTCGTGGCCCAGTCGCCTCGCGACTGGAGTCCGGCCCGTGGATCGACCGCACAATCCTGTTGCGAGGCAACCGGACCACGGGTCGGATCACGCGTGAGGATCACGTGTGACCCGTATCAGCCCTCGATCCAGCCGCCGCCGAGCAGGTGGTCGCCCCGATAACACACCGCCGGCTGCCCCGGGGATATCGGCCCCGGCGACGCGTGCGGTCCGCCGGTGAACCGGGCGGCGAACCGGCCTGGAGCCAGCGGCGTGACCACGGCGGGGGCCGCCTGCCGCTGGGCCCGGCACTGCACGAGGCACTCGAACGGCTCCGTCGGCTCCGGCACGAGCCACGTCGCGTCGGCCGCCGTGAGGCGATCCTCGGGCACCGCCTCCCGCGGGCCCACGACCACGCGGCAGGTGTCGGCCTCGATCGCGATCACGTGGAGTGGCCGGCCGGTCGCGACGCCGAGGCCCTGCCGCTGGCCGACGGTGAATCGCTCGATCCCGTCGTGCCGGCCGAGCACGGTGCCCGCCGCATCGACGACGTCCCCGGCCCGCGATCCGCCGAGCCGGCGGGCGACGAGCGCCGCGTGCTCGCCCGGCGCGACGAAGCAGATCTCCTGGCTGTCGGGCTTGTCGGCGGTGGCGAGACCGAGCGTCCGCGCCCGATCGCGGACGACCGCCTTCGGCAGGTCGCCCACCGGCAGAAGCATCCGCGCCAGACGCTCGCGTCGCACGTCGAAGAGCACGTAGGACTGGTCACGTGCGGGGTCGCGGCCGCGGAGAAGCGAGGGTGTCCCCTCGGGGCCGTGCTCCAGCCGCGCGTAGTGGCCGGTGGCCACGTGGCTCGCACCGACCGCGTCGGCGTGGTCGAAGAGCCGGCCGAACTTGAGCCAGGAGTTGCAGCGCACGCAGGGATTCGGCGTGCGGCCGCGGCCATACTCCCCCGCGAAGTAGTCGATGATCCGGCCGAAGTCGGGCGTGAGGTCGAGGGCGTAGAGCGGGATCCCGAGCCGGTCGGCCACGCGGCGGGCGTCGAGCGCGTCGGCCACGCCGCAGCAGCCCTGGTGGCCGGGCCGGGCGGGCGAGTCCGCGGCCTCGGGCGGCCGGCCCTGCCGCATGTAGACGCCGACGACGTCGTGGCCCGCCTCGACGAGGAGGGCCGCGGCCACGCTCGAGTCCACGCCCCCGGACATCGCCACGACGACGCGGGAGGTGCTCGCGGACCGCATCCCGTCAATATACGAGCACGGATTCCACGCGGTGCGGCGCGAGACGCTCGCGGCCCCCGAGCGGCGCGATCTCGACGAGGAACGCCGCTCCCACCACCACGCCGCCGGCCGTCTCCACGAGCCGCATGCAGGCAGCCGCGGTGCCGCCGGTGGCCAGCACGTCGTCCACCACGAGCACCCGCGCGTGCCGGGCGAGCACGCCGGAGTGCATCTCGAGCCGGTCGCGGCCGTACTCCAGGTCGTAGTCGTGGGCGATCGTGGCCGCCGGCAGCTTGCCCGGCTTGCGGACCGGGATCACCCCGACGCCGAGCTCGAGCGCCATCGGCGTCGCGAACAGGAACCCTCGCGCCTCCACCGCCGCGATCGCGTCGAGCCGCTCCGACCGCCAGGGCTCCACGAGGCGATCGACGGCCTCGACGAGGGCCGTCGGGTCGGCCAGCAGGGGCGTGATGTCGCGGAACAGGATGCCCGGCTTGGGGAAGTCGGGGATCGCGCGGACGTGGCGGCCGAGATCCATCCGTCAGGCCCCCTGCCGCAGGTGGACGTTGGCGTCGGGCCCGCCGTCGATGGCCGCCGCCAGGCCGGCGAGCGTCTCGGCCTCGATCTGCCGCACCCGCTCGCGGGTGAGGCCCAGCTCGGCGCCGATCTCCTTGAGCGTCATCGGCTCGGCGCCGCCGAGGCCGAACCGGAGGCGGATGATCTTCCGGGCACGGTCGTCGAGCCGGTCGATCCGCTCGAGCACGTGCGCAAGCGTGTCGGTGTCGAGCAGCACCTCGGCCGGGCACCTGGCCCCGGCGTCGTGCAGCAGTTCACCGAGCGACCAGCCGCCGTCCTCCTGCTCGGTGTGGGGCGTGGCGGTGTGCACGTGGATCGCCTTCTTGATGATCGGCAGCTTCTTCCGCGCCAGGCCCAGGAGCCGGGCGATCTCCTCGGGCGTCGGCGTGCGGCCGAGGATCTCTGCGAGCCGCGCGGTCGCCCGCCGCCACTTCGAGAGCAGTTCGACCATGTAGGCCGGGATGCGGATCGTCTTGCCGGAGTTGATGAGCGCCCGCTTGATCGACTGCTTGATCCAGTAGCTCGCGTAGGTGCTGAACCGCGTGCCGACGTCGGGATCGAAGCCCTCGACGGCCCGCAGGAGGCCGAGGTTGCCCTCCTCGATGAGGTCCGGAAGCGGCAGCCCGCGGTTGGCGTAGCCGCGGGCGATGTTCACGACGAGCCGCAGGTTGGCCCGCACCATGTGGTCGCGGGCCAGCGCGTCGCCGGCGGCGATGGCGCGGGCGAGCCGCTTCTCCTCGTCGGCGGAGAGGAGGCCCGTCTCGTTGATGTCGCGGAGGTAGGTCTCCAGCGGCGCCTGGACGGCAGTGGCGGACGGGCGACGGCGGGTGGACATGGTGGTTCCTGGTGGCGACGTGGGAGGACGCGCGGGCGGACGGCGTCTGCCGGCGGCGCGGGGCCGGCGACTACCGGCACATGGGGAGGTATCGGCGACCCGGCGGCGGGGCCTGCACAAAGTCGGAGGCGCAGGCAGTCCGGAGCGGCTGGCGCGGTCGTGCGGACGAATACGGTCGTGACGCGGCCGTCCGCCGCCGTTCAAGTCGTCGCGCCTTCGCCGCACCGGCACGTCATGCGGCGTCAGTCGAGGGAGGCGGCCTCGCCGCCGGCCCGGGTCGCGAGTTGGCCGAGCGTCTGCACCGACGTGTTTTCGGACACTGCCTGCACCGACCCGTCGGCCATCGCGACGTTCGCACCGCCGGGGTGGAAGCTGTACATGAGCCAGCTTTGCTCGTTGGAGCCGTTCACCTTGAAGAGCTCCGGCGGGATATCGCCAGACGTGGGACTTGACGATGTCGTGCACCAGCCCTTCGTTTTGTCGCCGAAGAAGAAGGGATTGTCGTTCGTCGCCCAGGCGCCGCCCTGGGCGCGGGCGCAGGACGCCCCTGCTGCGTTATCGGCGTTGGCGGGATAGCGTGTCCGCCCCCGCCACACGTCCTCGCGGCCGGCACACTCGGCGAGCAGGATCGTCTTTGAGAGTCCGTCGGTGATTTTGGCCAACGTACATTTCGGCCGCTTTGCGGTGGCGCCGCAATTCAGCCACTCTTCTGTGGCTCCAGGTCCCACGGCGACGGAACCAGACGTGAACAGCGAATTGAAGCTGGAGCCGGTGCCAGCGACCAAGAAGTAATCGGTACACGCCCCGGTCTTTCGGGGTTTTGGTGCGACTTCGATCTTGTCCTGGATCCGATTCTGCACCGGGCACGACGGACACTGCATGATCGCCAGTTGGGTCCGCGCGAGTTCGCGGTTCCCCGTCACCGGTGTGTCAAGGTTGCCCGCCGTGCCGCCGCTTGGCGCCGATCCATCCGAGTTCACCCACCAGTCCTGCGACAGGTTGTAAAGGCTGAGAAGGCTCTGCTCCTCGACGTATGGCAAGACGTCGGGCACCCAGCTGCGGTGAGCCATGCCAGCCTCGCAATTCGCGGCGGGCGGAGTGGTGGCCGGGCCGTAGGACCGCTTCAGGGGCGGCAGGAGCCGGCGGGAGTTCTCATAATTGTGGAATGCGAGCGCAATCTGCTTGAGGTTGTTGATGCACGACGACCGACGGGCCGATTCCCGCACGGTCTGCACGGCCGGCAACAAGAGTGCGATGAGGATCCCGATGATCGCGATCACGACGAGGAGTTCGACGAGGGTGAAACCGCGGAAACCACGGCTCGTGTCGCCGGTCAGCCAGCGGGCCATGCGGGCATGAAGCGCGAGGAGCGCATGATCGACCGAGGTGCCGTCCTCGTCGGCGTCGATCCAGGTGTCGGCGCAGGTGTCGTCGACGGAATCGTCCTCGCGGAGGCCGTGCAGCCCGAGCGAGAACGGCTCGTCGTCGGGGTCCGGCGGGAGCGGTGGCGCGGGGTCGTGAGCCATGGTGGCGGGGCGCGGAGCGGGCCAGCGGAGAATGCGTTCGCAACCTACCATCGGCCGGGATGGCGAACACGGTGACGCCCCGCCTGCGGACGGTGAAAATTTCACCACCGGGCGATCGGCCGCGGCGGGCTCACTCGTCGAGGCCGAGCAGCCGCAGCTTCGTGCGGAGCGTGGCCCGGTCGAGGCCGAGCAACTTGGCGGCCGCCGTGCGGTTGCCGCCCGCGTGGGCGAGCGCCTCGCGGAGGAGGGCGGCCTCGACGACCTTGAGGAGGCGGTGGTGGAGGTCGGGCTCCGGCAGGCCGCCGAAGGCCCGCCGTGCGGCGGCGGACCACTCGCGGATCGCGGTCGCGACCGCCGCATCGACGGCGGCGCCGGTGTCCGCCGTCGCGGGTGGCGGCAGGTGCTCGGGCCCGAGGGGCTGGCCGCGGGCCACGACGGCCGCGAACTCGACCGCCTGCCTCAACTCGCGGACGTTCCCCGGCCACGGGCGGTCGCGGAGCGCGGCCACGAACTCCGCGGTGAGGGTCGGGGCTCGGGGGATGCGCATGCGGGCCGCCTGGCGGCCAAGAAAATGGGTGGCGAGCGCGGCCACGTCGTCGAGCCGGGCGACGAGCGCGGGCATGGCGAGCGTGCTCGCCCGCAGCCGGTCGTGGAGATCGGCCCGAAACCCGCCGGCCGCGACGAGCCGGCCGAGGTCGGCGTCGGTCGCCGCCACGATCCGCGCGGCCACGGGTCTCGGCTCGACGCCACCAACCCGCGCGGCGGCCCCCGTCTCGAGCAGGCGGGCGAGCCGGGCCTGCACCGCGGGCGGTGCGGCGTGGACCTCGTCGAGGAGGAGCGTGCCGCGGCCGGCGAGCTCGAGGAGCCCCGGGCGATCGACCTCGCCGAAGAGCTCCGCATCGACGGCGCCGGCCGCGAGGGCCCCGAGGCTCGTGGCCACGAACGGCTCGTCACGCCGGGCGGACCGGGCGTGGATCACCCGGGCGGCGAGTTCCTTGCCGGTGCCGGGCCCACCCGTGACGAGCACGGGGAAGTCGGTCGCGGACACAATCGCGATGCGCGCAAACACCTCCTGCATCGCCGGTGCCGCGCCGACGAGCGTGGGTGCACCGGCGTCGGCCTCAATCCCGCCGTCGCTCCCCTCCGTCACGGCGGCGCGATCGGCGACGGCCCGGGCGACGACCGCCGAGACGCGGTCGAGGTCGAACGGCTTGACGAGGTAGTCGAAGGCGCCGGCCTGCACCGCGCGGACCGCCGTGTCGAGGTCACCGAAGGCGGTCATGACCACGATCGGGGCGGCCGGCACGCGGCTCCGGAGGTCGGGGATCGCCGCGATCCCGTCGCGGCCCGGGAGCCGGACGTCGAGGAGGATGCAATCGGCCGCGTGGCGCTCGCAGGCCTCGAGCGCCTCCTCGGCACTCGCCGCGAGGGCGACGTCGTGACCCTGGTCCGTCAGGAGCTCCCGCAGGCTCCAGCCGATCGCGGGCTCGTCATCGACCACGAGGATGCGGCTCATGGCGCCTCCGCCGCGGGCAGCGAGATCGTGAACCGGGTGAGACCTCCCGTGCGGTCCCACGCGAGCGCGCCGCCGTGGGACTCGGCGACCGCGCGGGCGACGGCGAGCACGAGGCCGATGCCCTCCGGCTTCCCGGTCACGAACGGTTCGTGGATCGTGTCGCGGATGCTCTCGGGCGGGCCGGGCCCGGTGTCCTCCACGGCGAGGCTCACGCGGCCGTCGTGCTCCGCGGCCGAGAGCCGCACGGTGCCGTCGCGGCCCGCGGCGTCGATGCCGTTGAGCGCCAGGTTCACGAGCGCCGCGCGGAGGGCCTCGCGGCGGCCCACGACCGCGGCGGCGGACGGCGCGCACTCGAGCCGCACGCCCGCGTGGTCGCACCGCGGCGCGGTCAGGTCGCGGACCTCGCCGAACAGGTCGGCGACAGCGAGGCGGACCGGACGCGACTCGTCGGGCCGGCCGAGCGCGAGGAGTCCCCGTACCTCCTCCTCGAGCACGTCGAGCTGCCGCGCCGCCACGTCGAGGCTGTCGTCGGGGCGGTCGGGGCCCGCGGCGGCCGCGCCAGGGCCGGCCGCGGCCGGGCAGCGGCGGCGGTGCAGGCCGATCGCGAGCTTCGCGCCGGTGACGGCGTTGCGGAGCTCGTGGGCGAAGCCGGCGGCGAGCTGGCCGAGGAGTCGCTGCCGCTCGCCGGCGATGAGCGTGTCGCGGAGGCCCGCGAGCGTGCGGCTCATGCGGTCCACGCCGGCGGCGAGCCGGCCGATCTCGTCGTCGCTCGCGGCGTCGTCGGCGCCGAGCGTGTGGCCGAACTCGCCGGCCGCGATCGTGCCGACGTGACGCTCGACGGCGGCGATCCGGGCGGCGAGGCGGCCTGCCAGCCGGAGTCCCAGCGGCACGAGCACCGCGAGCATCAGGGCGGCGACGGCGAGTTCGGGCCAGAGGGCGTCGGCGAGCGTGCGGGCGAGGCCCGGCACCGGCGTGAGCACGAGTACCGTCTCGGGCCGCACGCCCTCGAGTCGCACGACGCCGACGCGGTGCGGCGCGCCCGCGACGAGGGCCGTGCCCCCCGCGGCGGCGGCGACGGCCGCCACGTCGGTGCGGCCGAGGATCTCCGCCGGCACGGTGGCAAGGCCCGCGGCTCGCTCGGTCGCGTTCCAGACGACGAAGTCGCTGCCCGTGAGCCGCGCGAGCGTGTCGAGGATCGGCTGCGAGAGCGGAAACCGCGCCTCGCGGAGCGCCGCCGCGAGCCGCTCCTGGGCGGCCCGGGCCTCGGTCCGCGATCGTCGCGCCCCGAGCCAGGCCGACGCGGCCACGCTCACGAGCACGCACGCGAGCAGGAGGCCCACCACCGGCACGATCAACTGCCGGGCGAGCGGTCGGGCATGGCGGGGCGGCGTCATGAGGATTCACTCTACCCGGCGGCGGATCCCGCCGCCGCGGCCTATCATGCGGCGATGCAGGCGAGGCTCGCGGCGATCGTCGTGGCGACGGGCGTGGCAGCCGGTGCGGCGGCTGGCGACTCGGCCCCGTTCCCGGCGGAACTCGTGGCCTTCGGTCCCGCGTCCGCGACGCCCCTCCTGTCCGGCGGCGGAGCCGACGCCTGGGACCGCGACCTCAGGGAACGGGGCTGGATCGTCCGCGACGGCGATCGTTGGCGGCTCTGGTACACGGGGTCGAACCCAGACCGCGACCCGGTGCGCCGCGTGGGCCTCGCGACGAGCCGCGACGGGCTCGACTGGACCCGCGCTGGTGCGGGTCCGCTCCTCGCCAACCGCTGGGTCGAGGACGTCTGCGTGGTGCCGGCCTGCGGCAGGCTCTGGATGTTCGCCGAGGGGGAGCGGGACGTGGCCCACCTGCTTGAGTCGCGCGACGGCCGGGCATGGCGGCCCTGCGGCCCGCTCGATATCCGGCTCGTGGACGGCACGCCGATCCCCGACGGCCCCCGCGGCACGCCCGCCGTCTGGCTCGAGCGCGGCACGTGGCACCTCTTCTACGAGCGGCGCGACGAGGGCGTGTGGCTCGCGACCTCGCAGGACCTCCGCACCTTCACGAACGTCCGCGACGAGCCCGTCCTCGCCTGCGGTCCCGACGGCTACGACCGCCACGGGATCGCGGTCGATCAGATCGTCAGGTTCCGCGGCCGTTACTACGCCTACTATCACGCGAGTCCGGCGGCCGATCGCAGCACGTGGCAGACCTGCATCGCGACGAGCACCGACCTCGTGGACTGGGAGAAGTGGCAGGCCAACCCGCTCCTGCCGGTCGATCCCGAGCACCCGAAGCGGTCGAGCGCGATGCTCGTCCACGACGGCGAGCGGCACCGGCTCTACACGACCCACCCCGACGTCCGCGTGCGGTTCTCGACCGACCGCGTGCCGTGCCCGGGCCGCTGAGGCACGAGCGGCCCCGGGTGCATCAGCATGAAAACGTCTCGGCGGCGTTGCCGTGGCAGACGGCGTTCACGAGCACGTCGAGCCAGTCGCGGCGGTCGGGGAGCCGGCCGGTGGCGACGTCGCCGCCCACGACGTCGCAGAGGATCCGCCGGAAATACTCGTGGCGCGGGAAGGAGAGGAACGATCGCGAGTCGGTGACCATGCCGATGAATCGGGAGAGGAGCCCGAGATCGGAGAGCATGTTCAACTGCTCCCGCATGCCCCGCTCCTGGTCGAGGAACCACCAGGCGCTGCCCCACTGGATCTTGCCGGCGGTCTGGCCGTCCTGAAACGAGCCGGGCAGGGCGGCGAAGAGCGCGTTGTCGGCAGGGTTGATGTTGTAGAGCACGGTGCGGCCGAGAGAGTTTTCCCGAGCGAGCGTCGCCAGGAACCGCACGAGGCCGGGCCCCTGCCGGGCGTCGCCGATCGTGTCGCAGCCGGCGTCGGCGCCGAGCTGCTGTGCAAGCAGCGGGTTCGGGTCGCGGAAGGGGCCGAGGTGGAGTTGCGTCACCCAGCCGGCCGCGTGGTTGAGCCGGGCGACGTGACGCATGAGCCAACTCGTGAACCGCGCGGCCTCCTCCGCGGACGCGGCGGTGCCCGCCAGCGCCCGCTCCCAGATTCGCGCGGCCTCGGTCTCGGTGCCGTCCACGTCGGGCAGGAACTCGAGCCCGTGGTCGGTCGCGCGGCAGCCGGCCGCCGCGAAGTCGGCATGGCGCCTGGCGAGCGCCGTCACGAGGCCGGCGAGCGTGTCGGCGCCCGTACCGGCCGCATCAGAAAGACGGCGGGCCCAGGCCCGGAGTTTCTCCGGGTCGCGGACCTTGAGGGCCATGTCGGGCCGGAACGTCGGCACGACGCGGGTCGGGCAGCCGGAGGCGGCGATCTTCGCGTGCCACTCGAGCGAGTCGGCCGGGTCGTCCGTCGTTCCGACGAGTTCCACCCGGAACTTCCGCAGGATGCCGCGGGCAGTGAGGCCTGAGGTCGCGAGTTGACGGTTGGCCTCGGCCCAGATCCGGTCTGCCGTCGCCGGCTCGAGCAGATCCTCGATCCCGAAATGCCTGCGGAGCTCGAGGTGCGTCCAGTGGAAGAGCGGGTTCCTGAGCGTGTGCGGCACCGTCTTCGCCCAGGCCCGGAATTTTTCCTGCGGGGAGGCGCCACCCGTGATCAGGTCCTCGGGCACGCCATCGGCCCGCATCGCCCGCCACTTGTAGTGGTCGCCCGCGAGCCACACCGCGTGCAGGTTCTCGAACCGGCGGTCCTCGGCGATGTCCCGCGGGGAGAGGTGCGAGTGGTAATCGACGACCGGCAGGGGCGCGGCGACGCGGTGGTAGAGGTCCGCGGCCGCGGGAGAGGAGAGCAGGAAGTCGGCGTCGCAGAAGGCCATGGCAAAAAAGTGTAGCAAGCGGCCCGCGCGGTCAGTCGATCCAGCCGCGGCGGACGAGCCACGTCTTCACCGCGTGCACGACGACCACGTAGGCCGCGACCGTGAGGCCGAGCACCGGCCACCACGCCTGCGGCAGCGGCACGAAGCCGAGCAGGGGACCCACGGGCGAGACCGGCAGCCAGAGGCCCACGAGGATCACCGCCGTGGTCGCCGCCGCGAGGGCGGGGCTCGCGCGGCTCTCCAGGAACGGGATGCGGTTCGTGCGGATCACGTGGATCACCAGGGCCTGCGTGACGAGCGACTCCACGAACCATCCGGTGTGGAAGAGGGGCGCCCGGGCCGGGTCGGCGCAGCCGAACGCGACCAGAAGCACGGCGAACGTCGTGAAGTCGAAGAGCGAGCTCACGGGGCCCAGCAGGAGCACGAAGCGGGCGATCTGGGAGAGCGACCAGGGGCGCGGCCGGGCCACGAGCTCGGGATCGACCGCGTCTCCGGGGATCGGCACCTGCGAGCAGTCGTAGAGCAGGTTCAGCGTGAGGATCTGCAGCGGCGTCATCGGCACGAACGGCAGGAGGACGCTCGCGCCGAGCACGCTGAGCACGTTGCCGAAGTTGGAGCTCGCCCCCATGCGGATCTCCTTGAGGATGTTGGCGAACACCTTCCGCCCCTCCTCCACGCCGTCCCGCAGCACCCGGAGGTCCTTGTCGAGCAGGATGCAGTCGGCGCTCTCGCGGGCCACGTCGGCCGCCGTGTCGACGGAGATGCCGACGTCGGCGGCCTTGAGGGCGGGGGCGTCGTTGACGCCGTCGCCGAGGAATCCGACGACGTGGCCGCGCGACCGCAGGAGCCGCACGATCCGCTCCTTCTGTGCCGGGTCGAGCCGCACGGCGAGCGTGGCGCGGCCCGCCGCCGCGGCGAGCGCGTCGTCGTCGAGGGCATCGACCTCGTCGCCGCGGAGGACGTGCGTCGTATCGAGCCCCACCTCGTGGCAGATCCGCCGGCTCACCGCCTCGGCGTCGCCGGTGAGCACCTTGACGGCCACGCCGTCGGCCACGAGCGCGGCGAGCGCCGCCCGCGCCGAGTCCTTGGGGGGATCGAGGAAGGCCACGTAGCCGCGGAGCACGAGGTCGCGCTCGTCGTCGCGGCCGTAGGCCGGCTTCGCCTCCACGTCGCGGGAGGCCACGGCGAGCACGCGAAATCCCTCGGCCCCGAGGTCGTCGCACTCGCGGGCGAGCTCGGCGAGGAGGGCCGCGTCGAGCGGCCGGATCGCGCCGTCGATCGCGCAGGCCGTCGCCCGGGCGGTCACGGCCTCGAGCGAGCCCTTCGCGACGAGCCGCCGGCCGCCGTCGGGCGTGGCCACGACCACCGACATCATCCGCCGGGCGAAGTCGTAGGGGATTTCGTCGATCTTCGCGTAGCCCGCCTGCGGCACGTGCTCGCGGAGCGACTCGTGCTCGAGGATCGCCCGGTCGAGGAGGTTCTTGAGACCGGTCTGAAAATGACTGGTGAGCCAGGCGAGCGCGAGCACCTCGGGATCCTCGCGCAAGAGCACGTCGCAGTGCCGCACGAGGATCACCCGGTCCATCGTCAGCGTGCCGGTCTTGTCGGTGCAGAGCACGTCCATCGCGCCCAGGTTCTGGATCGAGTCGAGCCGCCGGACGATGACCCGCTTCCGCGACATGCCGATCGCCCCCCGCGACAGGCAGACGCTCACGATCATCGGCAGCATCTCCGGCGTGAGGCCGACGGCCACGGCGAGGGCGAAGAAGAAGGCCTCCCACCAGTTGCCCTTCGTGAGGCCGGTGACGACGAACCCGACTACGGCGCCTACCTGAACTGGTTGCATCGCAGCGATGCCACCTTCACGTTTCCCCAGACCCTGGTGTTGCGCTACGAGCGGCTTGAGCCGCCCGAGCGGCGCAATCCGCAGGTGGCCGTCGATTACCGCAAATGGTTCCTGGCCCGGATGCGCAGCGTCGAGACCGCCCTGGCCGCGCAGGACACCTTGTGTGCCGGCCGCTTCACGGTGGCCGACATCGCG
>JBJTPA010000320.1:0-3471 GCA_046074885.1 Planctomycetaceae bacterium | reverse complement strand
GGTCACGCTCGACACCGGCAACTTCCTCGAGGACATGGTTCCGCAGATGGAGCGGATCGCCCCCAAGGCCTGCTTCGTGCAGGCCAAGACCTACCTCGGCGGCGGCAAGTGGTACACGCTCGACATCGACTACCCGCGGGTCGCGGAGATCCTGCGGAGGAACCGCTACCAGGGCTGGGTGTCGCTCGAGTTCGAGGGGAAGGACGACCCCGCCACCGCCGTGCCCGCGAGCCTCGCCCTCCTCCGCAAGGCTTTTGCATGACGAAGCGACCCGTCCTCGTGCGCGGCGTGGTGGCGTGCCTCGTCGCGACACTCGTCGGCACCGTCACCCACGCCGGCGACCCGCCGGCGGCCGGCGGCTACGCGGTCGTCGTCTCCGAGAAGACGCTGGCCGATCCCGCATGGGCCAAGGTCGTGACGGCCCTCCAGGAAAAATACCGCGACCGGCAGGCGATCGCCGTGACGTGGAAGGACTCGCCCGCCGAGGCCGTGGCGACACTCGCCGACCACGAGCCGCGGCACGCCTGCTTCGTGGCCCGGCCGGAGGAGGCCACCCGCGAGTTCGTGGCCGACGTCCACACGCTGTGCCGCCGGCTCGACGACGATCCCTACGGCGACGTCCTGTGGGGCATCCTCACCGGCTTCGACGCCGCGAACGCGCTGGCGATCGCGGCGACCGCCGAGCCGCTCGTCGTGAAGCGGGTCACCTCCGGCACCGAGTTGGCCATGGACCGGGTGGTCGAGGGGGTGTGGTACTGCGAGCTCGAGCAGAACCGCATGGTCACGAAGGATGCCCGCGGCGAGGCCCGACAGGAAAAAGGTCCGGACGACACGACCGCCGCCCTCGCGGCGCGGCTCAACGACGGCCTCACCGACCTGTTCGTGACCAGCGGCCATGCGACCGAGCGCGACTGGCAGATCGGCTTCGCCTACCGCAACGGCCAGTTCCGCTCGGGCGCGGGGAGGCTCTGGGGCGTGGACACCGCGGGCACGAGGATCCCGATCGAGTCCGCCAACCCGAAGGTCTGGCTGCCGATCGGCAACTGCCTCGCCGGCCACATCGACGGGCCCGACGCCCTCGCGTTGGCCTTCATGAACTCGGGCGGCGTCCGCCAGATGATCGGCTACACGGTGCCGACCTGGTTCGGCTACGCCGGCTGGGGCCTGCTCGACTATTTCGTCGAGCAACCCGGGCGATTCACGATGTGCGAGGCCTTCCATGCGAACGACCACGCGCTCGTGCCGCTGCCTCCGGCCGGCCATGACGGACCGATCCGCGTCGTGTTCCGCGCGCGGCCGGCCCGGACAGCCGCACGCTGATCGCCCGGCGTTGGTTGACGGCGCGCCGACGCGGTGGGACAACCCGCCCTCCCGTGGACCGACGGCCGCGTCGATCGAGGACGGTCTTTCGAAGACGGTCTGCGTCATGTCGGTCCCCGGCTTCCAGGTGCCCTGGACCCAGCCCGTCGATTTCAGCGGGGAGCCCGCCGACCTGTTCGCCCGCCTAAAGTCGCTCGGGGCCCGCTCGATCGTGATCGGAACCGGCGACGGCGCCGTCCGCAGGGTCTCCACCGGCCTCGACCCCGTCGTCGTGCGGGCTGTCTTCTCGCGGGCCGGCGGCGAGTCGGTCCCGATCGACGCCTTCTGATCCCGTCCCGCGCCGCGGCCGATTGACCCCGGCCGTATCATTCTGCCGGTCCCTGGTCCCGGCACGGCCGCCGCACCTCCGCGGAGCCCGCCCGTGCCCCACAAGCGCATCCTCTTCCGCTCCGAGGCCCGCGAGCGGGTGCTCAGGGGCGCGACCACGCTCGCCGACGCCGTCCGCGTGACGCTCGGCCCCAAGAGCAAGTGCGTGCTCATCGAGCGGAAGTGGGGCCAGCCGCTCGTCTGCAACGACGGCGTGACGATCGTCAAGGAGATCGAGCTCGAGGATCCCGAGGAGAACCTGGGCGCCCACGTGCTCCGCGAGGCGGCCGAGCGGACGGCCGACGTGGTCGGCGACGGCACCACCACCGCCACGCTGCTCGCCCACGCGATCTTCGCCGCCGGCCTGCGGAACCTCGCCGCGGGCGCCAGCGCCGTGGACCTGAAGCGGGGCCTCGACCGGGGCCTCAAGGCCGCCGTGGCGGTGATCCGCGGCCTCTCGCGGCCGGTCTCCAGCCGCCGGGAGAAGGCGCAGGTCGCGGCGATCTCCGCCCACAACGACCCGGCCCTCGGCGACTTCGTGGCCGAGGCGATGGAGCGGGTGGGGGGCGAGGGCGTGGTGACGGTCGAGGAGGCCAAGGGCACCGAGACCTCGATCGAGGTCGTGGACGGCATGCAGATCGACCGCGGCCTGCTCTCCCCCTACTTCGTCACCGACCCCGAACGGCAGCAGGCGGTGCTCGAGAACCCGGTGATCCTCCTCCACGAGGCGAAGATCGCGAGCCTCAAGGAGTTCCTGCCGTTCCTCGAGGCGCTGCTGGCCGTCCGGCGGCCGCTCGTGGTGATCGCGGAGAGCGTCGAGGCGGAGGCCCTCGCCACGCTCGTCGTCAACCGGCTCCGCGGCATCCTCGAATGCGTGGCGGTGAAGGCGCCGGGCTACGGCGACCGCCGCAAGGACCTCATGCAGGACATGGCCATCCTCACCGGGGGCAGGTTCATCGCGGCCGACCTCGGGATCACGCTCGAGGCCGTGAAGCCGGCCGACCTCGGCTCGGCCGCGAAGGTGACCGTGGACCGCGACACGACCACGATCATCGGCGGCAAGGGGGACAAGAAGGCGATCGCGGCCCGCTGCGCCGAGATCCGCCGCCAGATCGCCGACACGAAGAGCGACTACGACCGCGAGAAGCTCGAGGAGCGGCTCGCCAAGCTCTCCGGGGGCGTGGCGATCATCCGCGTGGGGGCGCCCACCGAGGCCGAGCTCAAGAGCCGCAAGGAGGCCCTCGACGACGCGATCGCCGCCACCCGGGCGGCCATCGCCGAGGGCATCGTGCCGGGCGGCGGCCTCACGCTCATCCGCGCCACGGCGGCGCTGGAGGAGGAGGAACGCCGCTCTGACGGCGACGAGCGGACGGGCATCCGCATCCTGCGGCAGGCCCTGGAGATCCCCGCGCGGACGATCGCCGAGAACTCCGCGGCCGACGGGGGCGTGGTGGTGGGCGATCTGAAGCGGAGCACGGGCGCGGTCGGCTTCGACGCGGCCCGCGGCATCTCCTGCGACCTCGTCGAGGCCGGCATCATCGACCCCACGAAGGTCGTGCGGACGGCCCTCGAGAACGCCGTCAGCGTGGCGGGCACCCTGCTCCTCACCGAGGCCACGCTCACCGAGGTCCGCGACGAGAAGCAGGACCTCCCCCACCCCGAACTCGCCGCGGAGATGTGATCCGGCGAGGGGTTGCCCGCTCCCGTGGTCCAGTCGCTTGCGACTGGAATCCGGCCCATCTCGTGGTCCAGTCGCTTGCGACTGGAATCCGGCCCATCTCGTGC
>JBJTPA010000319.1:0-5152 GCA_046074885.1 Planctomycetaceae bacterium | reverse complement strand
GAGGTCCGCTTCATCAGCCTCAACGACACCTTCTTCGAGCGGATCGGCGTGGACTTCGACTTCAACATCCAGACGAACGTCACTCAGCCCCTCAACATGAGCGCGATCCCCACGTCGGCGAACAGCTCGCGGGATCCGGCGGCCCTGGGCATCAACGCCGTGCCGGGCGGCCCGTCGCAGACGATCGGCCTCGACAACAGCGGCAACCCCGGCGTGGCGCTCAGCCAGTTCATCAACCCGACGACCGGCCTGCCGATCGCCGGTGCCAACCCCAACTCGCGCAACCACTTCTCGATCCCCTTCCGCCAGAACAGCTTCGGGGCCGCCACGGTGCCGCAGCTGCCGGGCCTGCCCGATCCCGCCACGTCGGCCGCGAACTTCGGGTTCGCGATCCTCTCCGACATCGAGGCCTACTTCCTCATCCAGGCCGCCCAGGGCAACACGCGGTCGAACGTCATGCAGTCGCCGAAGGTGACGCTCTTCAACGGCCAGAACGCCTTCGTCTCCGACACGCGGCAGCGGCCGTTCGTGACCGCCGTGATCCCCGTCGTCGGCGACTTCGCCGCCGCCCAGCAGCCCGTGATCACCGTGCTCAACGAGGGCACGGCCGTCAACGTGCAGGCCGTCGTCTCGCCCGACCGCCGCTTCGTCCGGCTGACGCTCGTGCCGTTCTTCTCGCAGATCGGCAAGGTGGACACGTTCCAGTTCGAGGGCCAGCGGTCGACGCGGACGAAGAGCAGCGACGCGAAGTCGGGGGCCACAGGGCAGGTGCCGGTCCTCGGGCAGGTCGCGGGCACGGGCACGAACGGGCTCTTCGATCTCACGACCGGCGCCCAGTCGAACGGCGAGCTCGAGGTGCAGTCGAACGGCACCACCATCCAGCTGCCCGAGTTCCTGTTCACGACGGTGACCACCACCGTGAGCGTGCCGGACGGCGGCACGGTGCTGCTGGGCGGCATCAAGCGGCTCCGCGAGGGCCGCAACGAGTACGGCGTGCCGATCCTCTCGAAGATCCCCTACATCAACCGCCTCTTCAAGAACGTCGGCTTCGGCCGCACGACGGACAGCCTGATGCTGATGGTCACGCCGCGGATCATCATCCAGGAGGAGGAGGAGGAGAAGCTCCTCGGGACGTCGCGGCCGTGAGCGCCGCCTTCACCAGGCCCTGCATCGCCGGGGGCGGCCTCGCCGGGGCGATCGCGGTGGCGACCGGCGCCTTCGGCGCGCACGGCCTGAAGCATCTGCTCGAGGCGACCGGGCAGGCCGCCTCCTGGGAGACCGCCTCCCGCTACGCAGCCGTGCACGCGCTCGCACTCGTCGCCTGCGGACTGGCGGCGGCACTGCCGAATGCGGGCGCGGCCCGCCGCACGCTCGCCGCCGCCGGCTGGTGCTTCGGCCTGGGCACGGCGATCTTCAGCGGCCTGCTGTGGACGCTCGCGCTCACGGGCATCCGCCCGCTCGGGGCGATCGTGCCCGTGGGCGGCAGCCTGCTCATCGCGGGCTGGGCGCTCCTGGGCGCCGGCGGCCTGCGGATCGGCGCCGCGTCACCCTCGACGCTCGATCACTGACCGCCGGCCGCGGCCCCGCCTTCCTCGGCCATCGGCTCGCCGGGCGGCTTCGCGGGCGGGTCGTCGCCGGCGTCGGGAGACTCGGCCGGTTCACCGGGCGCGGCGGGCTCGGCCGGCATGACCGGCTCCTCGGGCGCCGCCGGCTCGTCGGGAGTAGCCGGCTCGGCCGGCATCGGCGGCTCCTCGGGCGCGGCTGGCTCGACCGGCGCGGCCGGTTCCGCGGGGACCGCCGGCTCGGCCGGCATGACCGGCTCTTCGGCGGTCGCGGGCTCCTCGGGGGTCGCGGGCTGCTCGGGTATCACCGGCTCCGAGCCCTCGCCCGGTGCGCCTGGCCCGGCGGGCCGAAAAGGATCATCGCTGGTTGCCGGCGTCCCAGGCTCGGAAGGCGTAAACGGATCATCGCTGTTCGCCGGTGCCCCGGGCCCGGCCTCCGGCTCCGCCTCGAGGCCACCACCCGGCGCCGCAGGCTCTGCGGCGGGCGACGCCGGTTCCGCCGGCTCGGGCATCGGTTCCGGCTCCGGTTCGGGTTCAGGTTCCGGCGCCGGCTCGGGGGCCGGCCTCGGCTCGGGCTGCGGAGCGGGTTCGAACGGGTTGGCGGCGTCCACGGCCCGTTCCGCCGGACGCGTCCGGCGCAGGACGTCGGCCTGGGCTTCCGCGATGCCGGAGTAGCGCTTCTGCTCCCGCTCGCGGCCCTGCTGCAGCAGGGCGACGCGGGCCCGGACGCGATGCCGCTCCAGTTGCAGACGCTCGAAACCCTGCACTCGTGACAGCGACATCGACACCGGAAATCCGCCGAGCGAGCGAGCCTCGAGCTCGGCTCCCGCGGAGAAGTCGGCCTCGGCCTCGTCGAGGCGACCCATCTTCAGGGCGGCGAGGCCGCGGAAGTAGCGGGGCCGAGGATCCTTCGGCTCGGCGTCGGCCTCGATGACGGACGTCAGGTCGTCGTAGCTGTGGTCGTAGGCGCCGGAGAAGTAGGCGTGCACGCCGGCCCCGTACGCCCTGGCCAGCGGGAGGCTCTCGAGCGTCTGGCCGTTCGCGATGCCCCCCGCCAGGGCCGCGCACACGGCCGCCGCGACCGCGTGCCGCCCCCACTGCGTCGATCGTACCGGTGGCCGATGCATTCGATTCCTCCGCATCACGGCGGCGTACCGCCGACGTGCTCATCGATGTATCGGTCCAGTGTACGTCGTCGGCACCGCCGGTCGCCCGCGGGCCGGACAACTTGTCAGGGTCGCGGGTCAGCGGGGCCGCAAGGTTTCCCCATCCCCGGCGGTCCCGCGGGCCAGGGCGTGCCGACGGAAGGTGGCCTCGTCGAGGAACACGGCCGGACGGACGAGCTGGAACATCAGGGGGGTGGCGGGCCAGCCCAGGCAGGCGAGCAGGCGGTCGAACGCCGCCGGCGGACACGAGCCCCGCACGTCCACGAGCAGCACGCGGCCGTCCCGCTCCGCGGCATTCCCGTCCACCTGCCACCAGGGTCCCTCCCTGGGGCTCGTCCACACGAACGACCCGTCGGGCTCGACGTACATCCGCTCGAGCGCCGCGAGTCGGTCGAGCAACGTGTCGAAGCCCGTGCCCAGCGGGGCGGACAGGGCCGCGCGGGGCACCTCGAGCGCGGGCCACGCGCCCCGGTCGTCGACGTGGCTGCCGGCCACCCGCGCCTCCGCGGGCCGGGCCTGCACGGTGACGTCGAACGCGTACAGGTCGTCGGCCGCCGCGCTCACCCGTCACCCACGCTCTCGCGGACCCACGCCGCATAGGCCGTCGAAGCGACCGCGGGGGACTCGATGATCTCCGGCGTCTCGTAGGGATGCCCGGCGACGATCGCGGCCCGGCAGGCGGCCGCGCGGCCGGGCGTCGTCTTGCAGGTGCACCGCCATTCCGGTGCGGTCTCCACCCCGCCGCGCCAGGCGTAGGTGCTCACGACCGGGCCGTCCAGCTGCACGCAGGCTGCGAGCCGCTCGCGGACGAGCCTCGCGGCCAGCGCATCCGCCGCGGCGCGGTCGCCGAGCGTGGTGCGGATCTCCACGATGGCGGTGGCGGCCGCCGCGTCCGGTTCTCCCATGCCTCACCTCCACGCGGCTCACGCCGCGTCGATGATCTCCACCCCGGCCCCGGCGCCACCGGCCGCATCCGCGGCTCCGGGCCAGAGCCATTCCGGCCGGCCGTCGCGGAGGCGGCAGGCAACCGTGGCCGGGCCGGCCGGTGCCGGGCTCGCCGGCACGCACGCGACCTCGGTCGCCGCGATACCGCGGCACATCGACAGCGGACTCCATCGTCGCACGGGCGGGCGACCCAGGCAAATCGCGGCACTCCACGGCGGCGGATGCCCGAGCACGAGGACGTGCCCCGCGGCCGACGCCGGCGCCGCGCGGTCGAAGAGGGCCGCGATGCCGCCGGGGGGTGCACCGCCATCGGCGGCGTGGAACCAGGCGGCGAGCGGCTCGATGGGGCTCGCCGCGAGCCCGCAGTCCGGCGGCTCGCGACGGGCCTGCCGCAACCACGCCTCGACGGCGCGGCGCCACGCCGCGACGACGCTCCGTCGCACCGCGTCGTCCGCCGCGCCGCCCGGTCCGGCGGGGCCGCCCCACTCGGCGATCACGCCCGGCAGCTCCGCGGGTGCCGAATCGACGAGCGCCGCGACGAGCGGGCGGGCGACGGAACCGACGGCGCCGGTCCCGGACAAGGCCACCGCGAACGGCACCAGGAGGTCGGCGGCCACGCTTTCGACGAGCGTCGGCGGTCGGTCCGCCGCGGAGCCGGCCGCCGTGACGTGGCACGCGGGATCGAACTCGTGGCCGTGTCGCGCGAACACGGCTCCGTCGGACCAGCACGGCGCGACGACCGCCGCGCGGGCGGCGAACTCCGCGGCCACCTCCGAGATGGAGCGGTCGCGGTCGCCAGGCAGCAGCGTGATCCGCACGGGAATCCCGACCGACGTCGCGGCGGAAGGGCGGCCGCGGCGATCGGCGGACGGCACGCGGAGCCCACGGCGGGCGAGCGCGGCGAGCGCGGCGAGGAACGGGGCGGCGCGGCGGGCGCACCCCAGGATGACCCGGCGCCGTGCCTCGTCCGCCCGCGCACCGCTCCGCCATGGCCGGTCGCGGCCGCTCCACGAGGTCGATGCGAGGCAGTCGAACGTGTCGCCGGCGAGCACGATGTCGAGGCCGTCGGGCGGGCGGTACGCCCCGTCCCGGCCGAAGCCCGAGCGAACGACCGCCCGCCGGACGCCGCGCAGCCACGCGCGGCCGACGCGGCCGCGGCCCGCCGCGGCGACGACCGTGCCGTCGGTGAACGCCCAGTTCGCGGTGACGACGAGCATCGGCTTCCTCCCGGCTGTCATCGGCCCGGGAGGCGCGGGGAACCGCGGACGCTGGCGATCCTGCGGGTCATTGCGCCCGGGCAATACCTGCGGCCTGGCCAACGGAAATGACTCGCCGGCAGGAGGCCGGCGGGTATCGACAAGGTTCCCGCGGACGAGTCCGCGGGAACCCACGGAGAGGCGAGTCCGGAGGACTCACCTCTCCTATGGCAGGAACTCGGTCTGGCAGGACCGCTCGAGCCGGCCTTCGAGGCTCGCGCCC
>JBJTPA010000318.1:0-9097 GCA_046074885.1 Planctomycetaceae bacterium | reverse complement strand
GACCTGCTCGAAGTGCTCGCTCTGGCGGTGATCGACGACGTAGAGGATGCGGTCGGGCCTCCAGTTGTCGAGCCGCCAGCGGATCGTCGCCAGGTCGGTGGTGGCGTAGAGGAAGGCGCCGTCGGCCTTGCGGATGAGCAGCGGCGGCGCGTCGTCGCCGCGGAGGAAGACGCCGATCGCTCCCCGGCTCTCCCGCGCGAGCCCCTTGCCGACCAGGCCCTCCACCGTCGCGGCGAGCATCGGCTGGAAAAAACTCTCGCCGAGCCAGTGGTCGAAGGTAACGTGGAGCCGGGCGTAGAGGCGGTCGATCTCCGCGCGGCAGACCGGTTTGAACCGCTCCCAGAGCGCCCGGTTCTCGGGGTCGCCCTCGTGCAGTTTCGCTGTTTCCGCGAGCACCTCGCGGGCGGCGTCGGGGAACCGTGCCGCCAGCGCCGCGGCCTCGTGGTCGGCGGCGAGTTCCTCGGGTTTCGCGTCGGCCACCTTCCGCACGAGCCGGTAAAGCCGGCCGAGCTCGGCCGTGGGGTCGGCCGCGAAGGCCTCGTCGTCGCGGCACCGTTTCCAGCCCCAGAGGATCATGCCGAACTGCGTGCCCCAGTCGCCGAGATGGTTGTCGGTGATCACGGTGTGGCCACGGAACCGCAGGATGCGGGACAGCGCGTCGCCGATCACCGTCGAGCGGATGTGGCCGACGTGCATCGGCTTGGCGACGTTGGGCGAGCTGAAGTCGACGACGATCGTCTCGGGATCGGCCGTGCCACGGACGCATAGCCGCGGGTCGGCGACGGCGCGGGCCACCGCCGCGGCCAGCGCGTCGTCGCGGACGCGGACGTTGATGAAGCCCGGCCCGACCGGGTCGCCCGGCGGCTGAAACACGGCGGCGTAGCCGGGAGCCAGAGCGAGCCGCCCGGCGATCGCCGCGGCGAGGTCGCGGGGCTTGCGGCCGGCCCGCTTCGCCAGTGCCATCGCCATCGTGCCCGAGTAGTCGCCGAACTTCGCGTCGGTGGTCTGCCGCACCTGGTCGAGCAGCGCGGGCATCTCGTCGGTCCCGAGCGTCACGACGCCGTCGGCCGCGAGGCCCTCGAGCGCCACGCGGAAGCAGTCCCGCAGTGCGGCCCGCACGTCGAGCCTCGCGCCCGCCGGCGGGCCGGATGGGCCGTCGTCGCTCATCGGGCCGCCGCCCCTGCGTCGGGCACGGGCACCCGCGTGGCGTCGCTCCAGAGATGCTCGAGGTCCCAGTAGCCACGGGCCTCGGCGTCGAAGAGGTGGACCATCACGTCGCCGTAGTCGAGGACGATCCAGCGGCCCTCCTCGTAGCCCTCGCCGCCGCGCTTGCGGTCGTGCAGGTCGTGCTTCACCACCTTCTCGATCTCGTCGGCCATGGCGTGCATCTGCCGCCGGCTTGATCCGGTCGCCACGACGAAGTAGTCGACCACCTCGGTGAGCCCGCGGAGGTCGAGCACGCGAACGTCCGTGCCGCGCGTCTCCGCGGCCACCCGGGCGGCCGCGAGGGCGAGCGCCCGGGCGCGGTCTGGCGCTGCGGCGGACGGCTGCTTGCGGGCGGGGGTCACGGGCGGGGGCGGTTCCGGAAAGGCGGCGGCGAAAACAGCGGCGAGTCTATCGCGGATCGCGGTCCGGCCCCAGTAGCCGCGGAGCCGCGAGGGCGATGCCCGCGAGGACCAGGTCGGGCATCTCGACCGCGTCGGGGATCGCGTCGCGGACGACGCCGGCGGACCCGCCGGTGAGGATCACGTCGGCGGCGCCGCCGAGCGCGGCCCGGGCCTCGACGACGAGCCTGGCGACGGCCCCCCTCATGCCCCAGCCGATCCCGGCCGCGATCGCGGACTGCGTCGAGCGGCCGGGCAGCGCGGGGGGCGGCGCCGTGTCGAGCGCGGCCACCTCGGGCAGCCGGCTCGTGCCTTCCGCCAGCGCGCGGGCGAGGAGCGTTGGCCCGGGCAGGATCGCGCCGCCGAGGAACTCCCCGGCCGGCGACACGAGATCCACCGTCGTGGCCGTGCCGCAATCGACCACCACGACGGGTCGGCCAGGCCGCGCGGCGACCGCGGCGGCGGCGGCGCACACGCGGTCGATGCCCACGCGGTCCGGCGCATCGACGCGCACCGCGACCGGCAGGTGGGCGTGGACGAGCCTCCGCTGGCGGATCGGCCGGTGACGGGTGGCGGAGATCTCGGCGACGGCCGCCTCCAGCCGCGTGGCGGCGGCCTCGTTGACCGCGGCCACGAGCAGCACCGCCGGCCCCGGCGCGGCCGCGGCGAGCCAGCGTTCGAGGTTGGCCGGGCGGAAGTCGCGGCTCAGCAGGTCCTGCCGCCGGGCGACGGCCGGCATGCCGCCGGCCGGACCCGCGGCCTCCACCACCGCGAGCTTCAGGCGGGTGTTGCCCACGTCGGCCACGAGCACGGCGTTCCTGGCGTCGCTCATGCAGGCTCCTTGCGCCGATCCATCTCGGCCGCGATGGCCCGCAGCAGCACGTCGAGCCCCTGCCCGGTGACCGCGCTCACGGCGATCACGTCGCGGCCGATCTCGCCGGCGAGCGCGGCCCGGGCCTCGGCGGCGCCCGGCAGCTCGCTCTTGCTCA
This sequence comes from Planctomycetaceae bacterium, assembly GCA_046074885.1. Taxonomy (GTDB): domain Bacteria; phylum Planctomycetota; class Planctomycetia; order Pirellulales; family UBA1268; genus QWPN01. The sequence continues at coordinate 6,504 of JBJTPA010000318.1, read as the reverse complement.
TGACGACGATCTCCGGCCGCTCCCCGAGCGCCGCATCGTACCGCACGAGTTCCTCGCGGATCGCCCGGTAGTTGGCCGCGGGATCCGAGCCGTCCGTGGGGCACGGCTCCACGACGTGCACGAGGATCCCGGCCCGCTCCACGTGCCGCAGGAACTCGTGGCCGAGGCCGACGCCCGCGTGGGCCCCCTCGATGAGCCCCGGCAGGTCGGCGAGCACGAAGCTCCGGTCCCGCGACACCGCCACGATCCCCAGGATCGGCGTCTTCGTGGTGAACGCGTAGTCGGCAATCTCGGGGCGGGCCCGGGAGAGCCGCGAGAGCAGCGTGCTCTTCCCGGCGTTCGGCTTGCCGACGAGGCCCACATCGGCGATCACCTTGAGCTCGAGGAGCAACCGCCGCACCTCGCCCGGCTCGCCCGGCGTCGCCTGCCGGGGGGCCCGGTTCGTGGGCGACTTGAAGTGCAGGTTGCCGCGGCCGCCGGCCCCGCCGCGGGCGGCCACGATCGACTCGCCGGCCGCCGCGAGATCCTTGAGCACCAGGCCCGTGGCCTCGTCGATCACGAGCGTGCCGGGGGGAACGAGAAGCACGAGGTCGCCGCCCCGGGCGCCCTGGCAGTTGGCGGGCCCGCCCGCCGTGCCGCTCTCGGCCTTCCACTGGCGCCGGTGCGCGAGCGCGGCGAGGGAGTCCACGCCGGCCCGCGCCTCGAGGATCACGCTCCCGCCGTCGCCGCCGTTTCCGCCGTCAGGCCCGCCGAGCGGCACGTACTTCTCGCGCCGGAAACTGCACATGCCGCGGCCACCGGAGCCCGCGACCGTCTCGACCTGGACCCGATCGACGAACACGGGAGGCCGGCCGTCAGCCGCCGGCCACCACGTTCACGCGGCGGCCCTCGCGATCGAACTCGACGGTGCCGTCCACGAGCGCGAAGAGGGTGAAGTCGCTGCCCATGCCGACGTTGCGGCCGGGGTGGAACTGGGTGCCCACCTGCCGGACGAGGATGTTGCCGGCCCGCACCTCCTCGCCCCCGAACCGCTTCACGCCGCGGCGCTGCGCGTTGGAGTCGCGGCCGTTGCGGCTCGAACCCTGACCCTTCTTGTGTGCCATCTCAGCCGTCTCCGCGACCACCGGTCCGCACCGCAGATCGAACCCTGCCGACCACGGACGGTCAAGGGCTCTCCCACTAATTTTCGTACCGGAAGACCCACGAGTGGTCAATGCCCTCGTCCACCGCCGCCGCGGCGGCGAACAGCCGCGGTCCGCGGGCACCGAACAGGCCGCGCTGGATCGCCGACCGCTTCGCGGCATCGGCCTCGGCCTCGACGGCCGGGCGGACCACGTCGAACGCCGCGCGGGAGTCGCCGGCGGCGATCTCGGCGGGCAGCACGTCGATCGCCGCGAGCGTCGCGAGGGCCCGGGCCTGGGCCACCCGCCGCGCCAGCCACTCCACGCGGCGGCCGGCCGGTCCCATGAGCCGCGCCGTGGCGGCCCGGCGGGCCGCCGGCGTCGGCTCCACCTCGAGCGCGTGGATGATCGTGGCCAGCGACACGAGCGGCTTCTTCTCCACCGCCTCGGACGACAGGCCGAGCTTCGCGAGCGCCGCGCGGCGCTCCGCGTCGCGGGCCGCGCCCACCGGTCCGGCGAGCGCCTTGGCGATCTCCTCGAACGCCGCCACGCCGACGTCGCCGAACAGTTCACGGACCGCCGTGCTCCGCGCCGTCGCGTCGGGCATGGCGGCAAGCTTGCCGATCACGACCCGCAGGGGCAGCAAGTTCTCCTCGGGCTCGAGCAGATCGGACCACTTCAGGCCGAGGGTGCGGAGCCCCGTCACGGGATCGGCCGCGTCGCGGCCAACGCCGCCGACGGCCTCGAGCAGCGCCGAGCCGAGCGCCATCCGCTCGAACATCCCCGCGAACCCGACGTGCATCTCCTCCGCGGCCTCGTCCCGGTGGTCGCCAGGTCGCCAGAAGTCGAGTCGCAGCGTCCGCAGCGCCTCCTCCATCGACGAGCCCGGCGGCTGGTCGGCCCGCACGGTCGTGCCCGGCCGCTGCCGCCACTCCATCGCGTTGGTCAAGCCGCGGACGTAGATCGAGAAGAAGTCGATCCGCGGATCGACGTCCTCCCACGTCGCCATGCCCCACCGCTCCTCGCCCGGCCCGATCTCCTCGGCCACCATCGCGGCGCTGTCGAGGATCTCGCGGCCGCCCCCCTCGCGGGCCCGGATCGGGCCGACCGCCGCGGGGATCACGCGATCGAGGTAGGCGCGGTACGACGCGATGCCCTCCCCCTCGTCGACCGCCTCGAGGCTCTCGAGCACGAACTGCGGCACGAACCGCACCGACGTCTCGAACGCCTCCGTGGTCCGCCGGGCCGCGTCGGCGGCGTCGATCTTCGGCCGCCGGCCGCCGGCGTTCCGCACTCGATACACGAGGTACCAGATTCGCTTCCGCTGCATCTTCCTCCCGGCCGCGGGCACGTCGACGTCGATCAGCCGCGGCGACTTGAACGCGAACTCGAGGCTCCAGACGTCGCGGGCGAACTCGCGGCCGTGGCCGCGGCCGAAGAAGGTCGTGTGGGGCGGGGACTGCTTCGGCGTCCACTCGGTGTCCTTGCGGCCGAGCGTGATGTCGAGCAGGTCGTCGAACCGCACGGTGTCGGTGGCCGACGCGGCGGAACCTGGCGGCGCGACGGGGGCCGGCACGACCGTGAGCACGCCGGGGGCGAGCGGCCGGAATCCCGCGGCCCGGTCGTCCGCGGCGGCGGCGGACGCGGCCGCAACGGCGCAGGCGACGCCCGCCCACCTCGTCAGGCCACGCATGGCAGGGCTCCCGGGTCCATTCGATCCCACTGACTCGATCCCTCCGACGGCAAAATCATACCGAACGCCGCGAAAAGCGGGGCTTCAGGCCCGCCGGCCGCACGGCCCCCGGGGTCTCCCCGGTTTTCTTGCCTGCCCATCCTCCGCAGGCCAGACTTCCGGAGGAATCCGCACGGTCGCGGCCGGAACGGGGCCGATCCACGTGGCGGATGCCGATCGTCCGATGGAGACCTGTGTGGCGACGCAGTCGCCCTGTACAAGCCCGCCCGGCACATCGGGACGTTCACCGCACATGCTGCAGAAAAACCCGCTCCGACCCCCGCTTCCGTCCCGGCCCGCCGGTTCCCCGGCGCAGGCGGGCGCGGCGCTGCGCCGGTCGCGGGCTTTCACGTCGGCCGAGGACTTCGACGGCACCGGCATCCTCGCGGGCCTCGACCCCTGCGAGTCGCGCTACTGGTGGGTGCCGGACCTGGCGGCCTCGGGCGACGCGGGCCGCCCGGGTCAGGCCACGAGCCGTCCGCGGCCCGCCGCCGACGCCTGATCCACCTCCGCGGCGAGCGCGGCGTAGTCGGCCGCGCCGTGCGAGTCGGCGGCGTAGTCGAAGATCGACTGCCCGAAGCTCGGGGCCTCCGCCAGCCGAACGTTGCGGCGGATCCGCGTGGTGAAGAGTCTCGCGTCGCGCCAGGCCCGATGCGGCCGCTCCGCACCGCGGAAGAAGGCCTCGATGTCACGGCCGATCTCCGTGGCCAGGCGGGTGCCCGACTCGTAGAGGCAGAGCACCACGCCCAGCAACCGCAGATCGGGATGGACGTGGTCCGCCACCAGTTCGATGGTCTCGAGCAGCTTGCTGAGGCCGTGGAGGGCGAGGAAGTGCGGCTGCAGCGGCAGCAGAACCTCGTTCACCGCCGCCAGGGCGTTGAGCGAAAGGAGGCCCAGCGACGGCGGGCAGTCCACGATCATGTAGTCGAAGGCGACGCCATCGACCGCGCGGCCCGCGCAGCGGTCGTCGGCCGCGATCCGTTGCCGCAGGATCGTCTCGCGGCCGGGCTTTGCGGCCAGCGCCATGTCCACGGCCGAGAGGTCGATGTGGCCGGGCACCACCCAGAGCCGCTCGCCGGCGGGGACGAGTGCCGCCTCGAGCGGCTGGTCCGCGGTGAGCACGTCGAACGCGGAGGCGGCGCCGCTCCCGGGCTGGACTCCGGCGTGCAGCGTGGCATGCGCCTGCGGATCGAGATCGACGAGGCAGACCGTGCGGCCGGCGCGGGCCAGCGCGCAGGCGAGATTGACCGAGGTCGTGGTCTTGCCCACGCCGCCCTTCTGGTTGGCGACCGCGATCGAACGCATGGAAACGGACCCTCTGCGGGGGGCAGAGGGTAGGCTCCGCGGCCCCGCGGCCCCTAGCCCGATTTTCCCGGCGAAAGCCGCGCAATTGGGGCGGGTGAGGCGTCGGCTCGGGGCTCCCCACACCCTCTCGCCGGACGCTCGCTACGGTCATCCTGACCTGCGCTCGCTCGGAGACGCCTGCGCTCTCGCCCTCCGGGCTTCGCTTGCCGTCAACGCCGTCTCGAGGGGATGGGCAGCCCCTCACCTCAGTCATCCCGACACGCTAGGAACGCGGACTATCGATGTCCGCGAGCCACTTCCGCAGGCCGGCGGCGATCCGGCCGAGCACGAGCCCGCCCGGGCGGCCCGCGACCTCGAGCCGGCCGCCACGCTCGTCGAGGTGCATGATGACGACCGTCCCCGGATCGGCGTCGTCGATGGAGTCGAAGAAGGCGAGGGCGACGGCAGAGCCGTTCCGATCCGCGGACGGCGACTCAGGCCAGCCGAAGTTCGCGTCCTCCACGAGCCCGCGCCGCAGGTGCACGAGCCCCCGGGCCCGCGAGACGTCGATGCGGCGGTCCGCCTCCGGCCGCACGGCCGCGCCGGCCGGTTCGAGCCGCCACAGTTCGATGCGCGGCGCCACCTGAATGCGGTGGGCGGCCTCGCTGCCGTAGAAGGCGAGGCAGCGCCGGGTCTGGCCCCACTGGAACCAGATCGCGAACACCCCCAGCGCCACGCCGAGGGCGAGCATGCCGCCGACGAGCCACGCGCCCGTGGCGGGTCGGAGGGCGGCACTGGATGGTGCTGCAGCGGGCATGCGGAAACCGCGTGCGGTGAGGCGGCGGCCGGCGGCCGCCGCGTGGCATGCCCGGACTGTATACTCGGCGAGCCACGGCCGCACGATGCGGCCGAAATCCCGAGCCGGCCGAGTTCCCGAGGACGCCCCGCATGCCCAACGCGTTCGATCCCTACCGCGAGGCCCTGGTCGTGGAGCAGATCACCGTGTGGCCGGATTCCTGCGAGGACTGGTCCGCCGCGGACAAGTCGCGGGTGGAGACCCTCCTGCACGCCAGTCCCGGCGACGCCGCCGACCTCGACTACGTCCGGCAGCACACCGGCTTCGCCCGGGTGATCACCGTCACGCCCGCGGACCTGGAGCGCGCGAGCGTCGCCTGACCGTGGCTGCCATCCGCGTCCATCTGCCCGGAAGCCCGCTCGTTCCGGCGCCGGGAGCGGACCGTTCCTACGAGATCCACTGCGGCGACGGGCTGCTCGATCGGGTGGGACCCGCGGTCCGGGCGGCCGGCGGCCGCCGCGCGGCGGTGGTGAGTGACGCCGCCGTGGCGGGCTCGCACGGCGGCCGCGTGGCAGCGTCCCTCGAGGCCGCCGGCGTCGAGGTCGTGCGGTTTGACGTGCCTTCCGGGGAGCCGGCGAAGTCCGTGGCGGGGGCCGAGCGGCTCTGGGACGCCTTCGCCGCCGCGGCGATCGACCGCGGCACCCACGTGGTGGCGGTGGGGGGCGGCGTCGTCGGCGACCTCGCCGGATTCGTGGCCGCGACGTTCGGCCGTGGGCTGGCCCTGTGGCACGTGCCGACCACGCTGGTGGCCCAGGTCGATAGCGCGATCGGCGGGAAGACCGGCGTCAACCTCGCGGGGGGCAAGAACCTCGTGGGGGCGTTCTGGCAGCCGATGGGCGTGTTTTCCGACGTCGAGACGCTGACCACGCTGCCCCGCCGGGAGTTCGTCAGCGGCTTCGCGGAGATCGTGAAATACGGGGTGATCTTCGACGCGGACCTGTTTGCGTGGCTCGAGGGCAACGCGGCGAGGCTCCTCGACCGCGACACGGCGGCCCTCACGCACGCGATCGGGCGATCGGCGGCCCTGAAGGCTGCGGTCGTGGAACGCGACGAGCGGGAGGTCACCGGCGAGCGTGCCGCCCTGAACTACGGCCACACCTTCGCGCACGCCTACGAGGCGGCGGCCGGCTACGGCGTCCTCTTGCACGGCGAGGCGGTCGCGATCGGCATGGCCCGGGCCGCCCGGCTGGCCGCCCGGCTCGGCCGCATCGAGGCCGCGTTCGTCGATCGGCAGGACCGTCTCCTCGCGGCCTTCGGCCTGCCGACGTCGCCCGCGGCGGCGGGGGCGATTCCGGTCGATCAGTTGCTCGCGCTCATGGCCCGGGACAAGAAGGCCGTCGACGGCCGGCTGCGGTTCGTGCTCCCGGACCGCATCGGGCACGTCGAACTCGTGGAGGTGGTCCCGGCCGCCGCCGTCGTCGAAGCCCTGGCCGGCTAGCCAGGAACGGCGGCAGGGTGGGGCAAATCGCCCCAGGGCGTTGGGGCGATTCGCCCCACCACCGGTCGCTGGC
>JBJTPA010000317.1:0-4719 GCA_046074885.1 Planctomycetaceae bacterium | reverse complement strand
CCGGCACGCCGAAGGCCTTCTCGAACAGTTCCGTCCGCCGCTCGGCCCCCCAGATGTCGGCCTGCGGCTCCTGCTCGGCCACCACGTCGAGCACCACGCGGCTGTCGGCCACTCCCGCGACGACATCCCGCACCTGCTGCGTGCGGCTGCGGTCGAGGCCGCCGGCGAGGCGGAGGATCGCGGCGAGACGGCGGACGCGGTGCTGGTCATCCGTCGAGAGGCGGGCCATGTTCTCGTGCTTCCGCTTGGGGTGGGCGCCGCGGTGGTAGCGGGCCACGTTCGCGACGATCTCCTGGTCGTGCGCCCGGATGCCTGGCAGCCGGGCGTTGCGGATCAGGTGGTAGCTGTGCTTGTGGTGCTGGTCGTAGTTGATGACGTAGCCGACGTCCTGGAGCCGCGCGGCGCACTCGAGGATCGCGCGGTCGCCGGGGGGGAGGTCGAACGGCTCGGCGAGCTGCTCGAAGATGCGTCCCGCGAGGGCCGCCACCCGCCGGCCGTGCTCGGCCTCCCCCGAGCAGGCAGCGGCGAGCCGCTCGATCGCCACGTCGCGCTGGACCGGGTCGTCGGCCGCGCCGCCGACCGAGTCGTCGATCATCTCGCGGACGAGCCCGTCGCGGACGCCGCGGGTGTGCACGACCACCGTGTTCACGCGGAACCGCTTCATGAGCGCGTCCACGATCGTGAGCCCCGCGAGGATGATGTCGGCGCGGTCCGGCGTCATCCCCGGCAGGTTGCGGCGGGCGCGGAGGGGCAGCTTCGCCAGCCGGTCGAGGAGGTGCCGCAGCTCGGCCTGCGACACGCGGTAGCCGGCCACCGGCACGTCGGTCTGCCGCTTCGTGGCCATCACCAGCTCGGCGAGCGTGGTGAACGTGCCGCCGCAGCCGACGAGGAAGTGCGGGGCGAACAGCGGCCGGGTCGTCCGCTTCTTGAGGCCCGCGGCCACGTCGTCCTCGAGCCGCTCCAGGCCGCGTGCCAGGTCGGCCCCCTCGCAGCCCTCGCCGAGGCCGAACTGCTCCGTGAGCCGCACGGCCCCCAGCGGCGTCGAGAAGATCGACTCGATGAGGTTGCCCGTGGCGAACACGACCTCGGTGCTCCCGCCGCCGATGTCGGCGACCACGACGTTCTTGCCGGAGAGGTCGAAGGCGTGCTGGACGCTCGCGAAGGCCAGGCGGGCCTCGCGCTCCCCGGAGATGACCTCGACCTCGAGTCCGACCTCCTCGCGAATCCGCCGGCAGAAGTCGGGGCCGTTGCGGGCCTCTCGGACGGCGCAGGTGGCGATCGTCCGCAGCCGCGTGACCTGGAAGCCGGCGGCGATCCGCTTGAACGTCCGGAGCGCCGCGAGCGTCCGCTCCATCGACTCGTCGTCGAGCCGGCCGGCCGACGTGCTCCGGCCGAGCCGCGTGGGCTCCCGTTCCTCGTCGAGGATGCGGTAGGCGCCGCCGCGGAGCGCCTCGGCCACGAGCAGCCGGACGCTGTTGGAGCCGATGTCGATGGCCGCCAACCTGCAGGCCAGGTCGGCCGACAGCCAGATCTGCTTGTCCTCGACGGTGTCGGCCATGCGCGGCTCCGGACTCGGGTCGCGCCGCATGATACCGCGACTCCGGGTAGACTCGACCAGTCCGGCAGCACGGACCCGCCCCCGCGACGGCGGATTCCGCCGTGCCGCGTCCCCCGAACCACCGCGACGTGCAGGAGCTTCCCGAACCGGCCGTGTTCACCGCCGCCGCGAGCCGGTGGCGCGAGCCGCTCGACGCGGGGCGGATTCCCGCGGCCGGCTGCGCCGTCTCGGTGGGCAACTTCGACGGCGTGCACCTGGGTCACGCGGCCCTGGCCCGCCGCCTGCGTGCCGCCGCGGACCGGCTCGGCGTGCCGGCCGTCGCGCTCACCTTCGACCCGCACCCGGCGAGCCTCGTCCGTCCGGGCACGGCGCCCGTGCCGCTGACGACGCCGGCCCGTCGCGCCGAACTGCTGCTCGCGCTCGGCCTCGACGCCGTGCTCGTGCAGCCGGTCGATCGCACGCTCCTCGGCCTGGCGGCTGACGCGTTCCACCGCGACGTGCTCCGCGGGCGGCTGCGGGCCGCTGCGATCGTGGAGGGGCCTGACTTCCGGTTCGGCGCCGGCCGCGTTGGCGACGTGGACCTGCTGCGGCGGCTCTGCGCCGCCGACGGTGTGACGATCGAGGTCGTCGAGCCCGTCGTGGCGGACGGGGGCACGGTGTCGAGTTCGAGGATCCGCGCGCTCGTGGCCGCGGGCGACGTGGCCGCCGCGAACGCGCTGCTGACGGCGCCGTTCCGCGCGACCGGCACGGTGGTGACGGGCGCCCGGCGCGGCGCCGCGCTCGGCTTTCCGACCGCGAACCTCGCGGACGTCGCCACGCTCGTCCCGGGCGCGGGCGTCTACGCGGCCCGGGCCCTGGTGCGCGGCGACGTCGGCCGGCATCCGGCCGCGGTACACGTGGGCTGCAACGTCACCTTCGACGAGACCGTGCCCACCGTCGAGGCCCACCTCGTCGGCTTCGCGGGCGATTGCTACGGCCGCATGCTCGACGTTGACTTCCTCCAGCGGCTGCGCGACACTCGCCGATTCGATTCGGCCGGCGAACTGGTGGCGCAGATGGCCCGCGACGTGGCGGCCGCGATCGTGGTCGCGCAGGGCGACGGAGGAACGTGATGCGACTCGACTGGGCGACACTCCTCGACATCCTGCGGCGGGCCGAGCGGGTCGTGCTCACGAGCCACGTGCGGCCCGACTGCGACGCCTTGGGCAGCGAACTGGGCCTCGCCGGCATCCTCGGGGCGCTCGGCAAGGACGTGCGGATCGTCAACGCCCAGGCCACGCCGCCGAACCTGAGGTGGATCGACCCCGACGGCCGGCTCGAGTCGCTCGCCGAGGGGGTGAAGCCCGCCGATCTCGCCGACCGCGATCTCGCGATCGTGCTCGACACGAGCGCCTGGGCCCAGCTCGGGGCGATGGGCGACGTGCTCAAGGGGATGCGGGAGCGCGTGCTCGTCATCGACCACCACGTGAGCGAGGACGACATCTGCGACCGCTGGTTCAAGGACACTTCGGCCGAGGCCACGGCCCGGATCGTCACGGAGCTCGGCCTGCGGCTGCGGGTGCCGCTCACCGAGCGGATCGCCACGCCGCTCTACGCCGGCCTCTCGACCGACACCGGCGGGTTCCGCTTCCCGTCCGTGTCGGGCGAGTCGTTCCGGATCGCCGCCCGGCTCGTGGACGCCGGGGCGAGCCCACCCGCCGTCTATCGCGAGCTCTTCGAGCAGGACTCGCTGGCCCGGCTCCATCTCGTGGGCCGCACGATCGCCGGCGCGACGACCACCCGCGACGGCAAGGTGATCACGTCGCAGGTGCTCCAGCGCGACATCAAGGAGGTGGGCGCGCTGCCCGCCGACACCGAGGACCTCGTCAACCTCACGCTGACCGTGAAGGGAACCGAGCTCGCCGTGATCCTCATCGAGCAGCCCGACGGCCGGATCAAGACGAGCTTTCGCAGCCGCGGGCCCGTGGACTGCAACCTGCTCGCGGCGCGGTTCGGCGGCGGCGGCCACAAGGCGGCGGCCGGGGCGATCCTGCCGGGCCCGTTCGCCGACGCGAAGACGAAGGTGGACGCCGCGGTGGACGAGGCCTGGGTCGCGGCCGCCGGGTCGCACAACTAAAGTCTGACGACTATCCGCGATTGAAAAACCAGGTCGCGCGATGAACCCAGGAAGCCCGGAGCGCAAGCGACGGGATCGGCCGAGCTGGAATTCGAGACTCGCCAGGAGCACGCAGCGGTGAAACCGGCCACGTCTTCCGCCACGCCGTCCGGCGACGACCGCCGCGGATTCCTCGCCAAGGTGCTCGCGCTGGCCTGCGGCGGGCTCGCCACGCTCGCGCCGGTGGGCGCCGGCCTGTGGGCCTTCCTCGACCCGCTGCGACGGAAGTCGGCCGCGGCCGCGTTCCGCCCCGTGGCCGACCTCGCCGCGATCCCCGACGACGGCGTGCCTCGCCGCTTCGCCGTGATCGCCGACCGCGTGGACGCCTGGACCGGATTCGCCGCCGAGCCGGTGGGCGCGGTGTACCTCAGGCGCGAGAAGGGGAGCGACACGGTCGAGGCCCTCTCCGCCACCTGTCCCCATGCCGGCTGCTTCGTCGAGATCGAGCCGGCCACCCGCTGCTTCCGCTGCCCATGCCACAACAGCTCGTTCGCGCTCGACGGCGGCATCGTGGAGCCGAGCCCGAGCCCGCGGCCCATGGACGGCCTCGAGTGCCGCGTGGCCGCCGACGGCACGGTGGAGGTGAAGTGGGAGAACTTCTACACCGGCATCGCCGAGAGGGTGGCGCGGCCATGAGCGCGGGCGTGAAGAGGCCGGGTGCGGGGCGTCGCGGCGTGTTCGGCCGGCTGGCCGACTTCCTCGACGACCGGACGGGCTACCGCGCGGTCGTGCACGAGGCGCTCTACGAGCGGGTGCCCGGCGGGGCCCGCTGGCGCTACGTCTGGGGCAGCACTCTGGTGTTCGCCTTCATGACGCAGGTGATCACCGGCCTGTTCCTCTGGTCGAGCTACTCGGCCAGCGCCCAGACGGCCTGGGAGAGCGTCCACTACATCCAGCACGAGATGACCGGCGGCTGGCTGCTCCGCGGCATCCACCACTTCATGGCCCAGGCGATGGTGGTGCTCCTGGCGCTCCACCTCCTGCAGGTCGTGATCGACGGCGCCTA
>JBJTPA010000316.1:0-4721 GCA_046074885.1 Planctomycetaceae bacterium | reverse complement strand
CGATGCCGTCGTTACTCTCGACGAAGGCGCCGTCGTTGGTGAGATTCCGCACCACGCCCTCCACGATGGCGCCCGGCGGATAATCGGCGGCCACCTTCTCCCAGGGATTCTGCTGGGTCTGCTTCATGCCCAGCGAGATCTCCTGCTTCTCCTTGTTGATGGCGAGCACGACGACCTCGACCTCGTCGCCCGGCTTGACGATCTCGCTGGGGTGGCTGACCCGCTTGGTCCAGCTCATCTCGCTGATGTGGACGAGCCCCTCGACGCCGTCCTCGAGCTTCACGAAGGCCCCGTAGCTCATCACGTTGACGACCGTGCCCTGGCAGACGGTGCCCACCGGGTACTTGTCGGCGACCTTGGCCCAGGGGCTGGCCGTCCGCTGCTTCATGCCGAGCGCGATCTTCTCCCGGTCGCGGTCGATGTGGAGCACCTGCACCTCGACCTCCTGGTCGATCTGCACCATCTCGCTCGGGTGGCCGATGCGGGCCCAGCTCATGTCGGTGATGTGGAGCAGGCCGTCGATGCCGCCCAGGTCCACGAACGCGCCGAAGTCGGCGATGTTCTTGACGATGCCCCGGCGGATCTGGCCGACCTCGAGGGTCTCCATGAGCTGCTTCTTCCGCTCCGCCCGCTCCTGCTCGATGAGGGCCCGGCGGGAGACGACGATGTTGCGGCGCGCCTCGTCGATCTTGAGCACGAGGCACTGGATGCAGCGGCCGCAGTAGTCGCCGATGTCGGCCGGCCGGCGGATGTCGACCTGGCTGGCCGGCAGGAAGACGTTGACGCCCGAGATGTCCACCAGCAGTCCGCCCTTGATCTTGCGGGTGACGAAGCCGGTGACGACGTCGTTCTCGCGGACGCTCTCCATGACGCGGAGCCAGTCCTCGATCCGCCGCGCCTTCCGCTTCGAGAGCGTGATCAGGCCGCGCTGCTCCTCCTGCGAGCCGTCCTCGAACTCCTCGAGCAGCACCTTCACGGTGTCGCCGATCTGCGGCGGGGGCTCGGTCTCGTCCCACTCGTTGCGCGGGATGTGGCCCTCGCTCTTCGAGCCCACGTCCACGAGCACGAACTCGTCGTCCACCCGCAGGATCCGTCCCTCGATCACGGTGTTGACCGCGATGGCCGGCGCCGCGACCGCGTAGCCCCCGTCGCCGGCACCCGCCATGGCCCGTTCGAGTTCCTGGTCCAGTTCGTCTCCTGTCTCGAGGTCGCGGATGAGGCTGCGGTTGACCATGCGTGGGGTGGGGGAAGGGGTGAGGGGGGGAAAGGGACTTTCGGGCCACGAAAAAGCGAGCCACGGAGTGTAGCAGGGGTCCGCAGGCCGAACAATCGAGCCGCATTTCCCGGGCACCCCAGTCTCCGTGACCGATCCGCCCGGCATCCGACGGAGCGTGGGCTGCCGTGCCGGCCGATGGCTTCCGGGGGAGGAATCATGCGCCGCAGGTCGTTCGTCGTCGTGGTGGCCGTCGCCCTCGCCGGGGCCGGAGTCGCGCGCGGCCAGTTCCTCGACGAGCCGGCCGGCGCGGCCGCCGGGCCGACGCTGGGCGACGTCCGCACGCAGCGCTACCGCGTCGGCGTCATCATGACTGCCGCCGCCGGGGCCTGCCGCGGGGTCTACGCCACGCTGCCGGTGCCCGCGGACTGGCCGGAGCAGAAGGTCCGCGTCGTCTCCGAGGACGTGTCGCCCGCCGTGAAGAAGCTCACGTACCGGATGCTCGCCGAGGGCGTGAAGCAGATGGTGGTCGAGATCCCCGAGATCGCCGCGGGCGCGCGGGTGCAGGCGATCGTCACGTTCGAACTGGAGCGGGCGGCGATCCTGGCCCCCACGGAGACCGCGGGCCTGCGGATCCCGGCGAAGCCCGATCGCGCGCTGCGGGAGACGCTCGGGCCGAGCCCCGCGATCGAGACCCGGAATCCCCGCATCGTGAAGTTCGCGAAGGCGGCCGCCGCGGGGCACGACGGCTGGAGGAAGGCGGAGGCGATCTACGACGCCGTCCGCGAGAAGGTGGAGTATCGCAACGGCGACCTCAAGGGGGCCGCGCGGGCGCTGGCCGACGGCTGGGGCGACTGCGAGGAACTGACGTGCCTGTTCATCGCCGCCTGCCGGGCCGAGGGGATTCCCGCCCGCACCGTCTGGGTCGAGGGCCACTGCTATCCCGAGTTCTGGCTCGAGGACGCCGAGGGCGCCGGCCGCTGGTATCCCTGCCAGGCCGCGGGCACGCGGGCCTTCGGGTCGATGCCCGACCAGCTGCCGATCCTGCAGAAGGGGGACGACTTCCGCGATCCCGACCGGCCCGGCAAGTCGCTCCGCTACGTGTCGGAGTTCCTCCGCGGCACGCCCGTGCCCGGCGGCGGCCCGCCGCAGGTCGAGTGGGTCCGCGAGGGCGCCTGATCCCGCGGCCTCACTCGCGGGTCAATTCCCGCTCGAGGAAGGTGTAGCCGAGGGCCTCCATGAATGCCTTCTGGCGGTTGTCGGCGGCGCCGCCGTGGCCCCCCTCGATGTTCTCGTAGTAGAGCACCTGCTTGCCGAACTCCCGGAGCAGCGCCGCCATCTTTCGGGCGTGGCCCGGGTGCACCCGGTCGTCGCGGGTGCTCGTCGTGATCAGGAGCGGTGGATAGCTCCGGTCCCGGGCCACGTTGTGATACGGCGAAAACCCGCGGATGAAGGCCCACTCCTCCGGCACGTCCGGGTCGCCGTACTCGCCCATCCAACTCGCGCCGGCGAGGAGCTTGTTGAACCGCCGCATGTCGAGCAGCGGCACCTGGCAGACGACGGCGCCGAAGAGGTCGGGCCGCATCTCGTACATGTTGCCCATGAGGAGACCGCCGTTGCTGCCCCCCTTGATGCCGAGACGCCGCGGGGAGGTCACCTTGCGGGCGACCAGATCCTCGGCCACCGCGATGAAGTCCTCGTAGGCCCGCGGCCGCTTCTCCTTGAGCGCGGCCTGGTGCCACGCCGGGCCGAACTCGCCGCCGCCGCGGATGTTGGCGATCACGTAGACGTGCTTCCTCTCCAGCCAGGCGGCGCCGGCGAGCGCCAGGTAGTCGGGCACGAGCGGGATCTCGAAGCCCCCGTAGCCGTAGAGCAGCGTGGGCGTCGACCCGTCGGCGGGCAGGTCGGCCGGGCCGATCTGGAAGTAGGGGATCCGCGTGCCGTCCTTCGACACCGCCTCGTGCTGCGCGACCGTCAGGCCTGCCGCGTCGAAGAAGGCCGGCGATCGCTTGAGCGGCCGCGGCGGATCGCCCCCCACCGTGCCGACCGCCAGCGTCGAGGGCTGGAGCGAGCTCGCCGTCACGAGGAAGTAGTCGTCGCCCTCGAGATCGTCCACCGCCGCGGCCGTGGCCGTGCCGCACTCGGGAACGCCCGGCAGCGGCTCGTGTCGCCACGTCCCGTCGCGGAACGTGGCGGCGGAGAGGCGGGCCCGGACGTTGTCGAGCGTGGCGACGAGGAGGTGGTTCCGCGTGCCGGAGAACCCCGTCAGCGACACCCGCTCCCGCGGCGCGAAGATCACCTGCAGCGAGTGGTCGCCGGCCAGGAACCGCTCGAAGTCGGCGGCCAGCAGGCTGCCGGCCGGATGCGTCGTGCCGCCGGCCGCCCATGGCGACCGCAGCTCGACGAGCAGCCACTCGCGGTGGACCGAGGCATTGGCATCGTCGGGCTTCTCGACCTTCACGAGCCTCCCGTCGCGCCGCAGGAACAGCTCGCTCGTCCAGAACGTCATCTGGCGGACGACGAAGTCGCGTTCGAAGCCGGGCGTGAGGTCGCGCCGCGCCTCCACCGACATGTCGTCGGGCTTGCCCTCGAAGACGACCTCCGCCTCGGCCAGCGGGGTTCCCCTGCGCCACTCGCGGACCGTCCGCGGGTAGCCCGAAGCCGTCAGTGACCCGGGCCCGAAGTCGGTGGCCACGAAGATCGCGTCGCGGTCCTTCCACGCCACGCGGCTCTTCGCCTCGGGCAGGCCGAACCCTCCGGGGACGAACGCCTTCGTTTCCAGGTCGAACTCGCGGACCACGTCGGCGTCGGCGCCCCCGCGCGACAGCGACACGAGGACGAGCCGGTCCTCGGGCTCGAGCACCGTGGCCCCGTGCCAGACCCAGTTCTCGCCCTCGGCCTTCGCCAGCGCATCGACGTCGAGGACGGTCTCCCAGGCCGGCTCCGGCTTCGCGTACTCCGCGGGGGTCGCCCGTCGCCAGACGCCCTTCGGATGCTGTGCGTCCCGCCAGAAGTTGTAGTACCGCTCCCCGATTTTCGCGACGAACGGGATCTTCTCCTTCGAGTCGAGGATGGAAAGCAGCCGGCGCTCGAGCCCGCGAAATCCGTCCGACTCCGCCAGCGCCGCCAGGCTCTCCGCATTCCGCTCCCGCACCCACTCGAGCGGCTTCTCGCCCGTCACCTCCTCCAGCCAGAGATGCGGATCGTCGAGTTCGGCGGCAAGAGATGCGGGTGCCATGAGCAAGTAACTCCACAACGATACGAGGACACGCCACGGCAGGCCACCCGACCTCGCCTCGATGCGCGACGCATGCGTCATCCCCGCACCTGCCCCGTCCCGGTGACGACGTACTTGTAGGTCGTGAGTTCCCGGGTGCCGCACGGGCCGCGGGCGTGGAGCTTGTCGGTCGAGATGCCGATCTCGGCCCCCAGCCCCAGCTCGCCCCCGTCGTTGAACCGCGTGCTGGCGTTGATCATCGCCACCGCGGTGTCCACGCGGGCCGCGAAC
>JBJTPA010000315.1:0-12153 GCA_046074885.1 Planctomycetaceae bacterium | reverse complement strand
CCCGGCGAAAGCCGGGGCCCAGCTTTGGTATTTCACAAAACCGTACCTGCCAGAGGGCAGGGAAGTGGCTCTCCGGGGGTGGCTCCGAGCCAGGAATCATCGCTCCGGCACGGGGCTGCCGACCGTGGTCATGGGCGGGTGGCCGCTCGAGTCCCCGAAACTCGTCAGAGTCCAAACTGGGGGCCGAGGCTGGGCAGGTGACGGGTCAGCCTGCCTGGCGGCCCTGACGGGCGAGTTCGGCGGAGAGACGCCCGACCAGTTCCCAGTCCTTCGCCAGGGTTGCCTCCCGCAGCCGCTGCTTCAACGCCTCGGTCGGGGACTCCTCGTAGCCGAAGGCCTTGGCCACCTCGATCCCAAACCCATCGCGGATCCGGCGGAACATCCGGTTGGACTTGGCCCGCATCTCTGGGTCGTAATCCGGGGCGTAATGTCCGAGCATCACCGCGGTCGTGACGCTGGCGTCCCTTGCCACCGCCTCGCTGAGATCCTCGCCCATCCGGGCAAACCTCATCGCCGTCTTGCGGAGCATGTGGACGGTGCCCTCGCCCTCGGACCAGTTGGACATCCGCTCGTAGAACCAACGACCGGCGTTCTCCGGGCTATACCCCCGAATCTTCGCGGCGATGTCGGCTCGCCCCTGGTTGATGTGGCACGCTCGAAGTTGATCGCTCCATGCCGCGAAGACGAAGGGGCTGGAGGTTCGGTGGGCCAGCAGTTCGTCGTACACCGGCCTCGGGATGCGAAACCACTTTTCGACACGCCACTTTCCCTGCATGAACAGGTGGCACTCGTCGTCCACGAGCCGAAGGGAATCCCAGGTAAGCCCCGCAACTTCTTGCCGCCTTCCCCAGGACCACAGAAATATCTTGAGCATCAACTCGCCTGCCGTCACCGTTGGCCACGCGGTCCGAAGGTGGGCGAGAAAGTCGACGAGTTCCTCGCCGGTGAAATGCCTGACCGTGGCCTCAGGCTTCGGGATACAGGCGAATTCGTTTCAGGGGTTGGCGGTCAGGAGACGCTCCGCAGGCACCACGCTGCGGATGCAGGCCCGGCCCGCGTTGCGGTTCGCCCGCTGGAACGCCCCCTGGAGGGCCCCGAGCCACTTGTAGACGGTGAACGGACTCAACGGAGTCGCGATCTTGGAGTGAGCCTGACGCCAGTTCCTGGGCAGGGTTAGTGCCTTCTTCATGAACTGTTCGCAGTCGGCCGCCGTGGCCGCCGAGATCGGAGAGAGGCCAGAGTGAATCTGGAATGCCGCGATCGCGGAGAGAACCTCCCTCAAGCTCGCTTTGCTGGACTTTGGCTTTTTACGCCCGACCCCTTGCGTCTCGAAATGGCGCCTCTGGATCTCGATCAACTCGTCGTCCGTGAGGGTCGCCGCCGGAGAGGGATCGGCACCGTTCAGCATCGCCGTCACTACCTCGACGGCCTCCTTGAGGTCCCTGGTATGCGTGGAGACGCTGCTCTTCAGCCCGTGCCAGTAGGCGTACCAGGATCGTCGTGTGCCCGCCGGCGGGGACATGCTGACAGAGACAGTCTTGCCCTTCACTGCGACCGTGATGATCTGCTTGCAGGAGGCCTTCGGCTTACGCGGCATGGATCACGATTCTTCCCGTTCCCGCAGCCACGCATCGATCTTGTCGCGTCGAAACTTCCATATGCGCCCCCCGCTGACCTTGGGGGCGATGCAGTGCTTGGGTATATCTCCCCGCTCGGTCATCGCGCCGACCCACTGCGGGGTGCAACCAAGACGCCGGGCGATGTAGTCGGTTCCGACTAGGTCAGGCAGCTCGGGGGCCAGAGTGGCCACCAGTGTGCCGATCGCACGAGTCTGGGCGTTCAGGGCTGCCACGAGGGCAGCGAAGTCATTCCCGCTGGCGATCATCTGGCTCTCCGCGCAGTGAGACCCGGGATCCGCCGACGGAGGGCGAGCCTCCGCTTCGCCCGAAAAATCGACCCTCTTCCCGTCGTCGAAGCCGACCGTCTCTTCCGCGGGGCGTTCGGGGCGGGGAACCTGATGCTGTCTTTTCATCTCCTGGGGAACTTTCTTGTCTTCAGCCCTGACCTTCCTGGTCGTGATGGTGGCCTGCTTGCCGCCTGAGCATGCCCCCATCTCTGATCCATCCAGGGTGTTAGCCAGACAGGGCGTTGGCGGGCCCCGTTCGCCGCGCCGGGCCCGGCCGCGCATCCCTGGCGGTGATGCCGGGCAGTGGCGTCGTGCCGGTCCTTCCGGCTGATTGACTCGGCCCCCTGACAGCGGTATCACCACGTGGCCTCGGGGCCGCAGGCCCGCGCTGTCCCCGGAACCGGCGGCCTCCTCACGAACGTGGAGATTCGAGCGATGATCCTCGGCAAGCTCTGGCGGGCCCTCGCGGCCCAGATGAACAAGGTCGCCAACTTCTTCTGGACCGCCGACCCTATCGCGCAGCTCCAGTACGAGTACGACAAGGCCGTCGATCAGCTCAAGGAGGGCCGCGAGGGGCTCGAGCAGTACCGGGCGCTGGTGGAGCGGGTCTCCCGGCAGGTCGAGGGCGACCGGCAGCACGTGGCCCAACTCGAGGCCCGCATCAAGGCCTACCTGCAGGCGGGCGAGCGGGAGACCGCCGCGAAGTTCGCCCTCGAGCTCCAGCAGGCCAAGAAACAGCTCGCCGAGAACGAGGCCCAGCTCAAACTCCACGAGACCGCCTACGGCAACAACGTCACGAAGATCAAGCACGCGAAGAAGAAGCTCGGCGAGCTCAAGACGAAGATCCAGAAGTACGACGCCGAGCTCAAGCTCTCGCGGGCGGAGGCCGAGCTCTCCAAGCTCGCCCAGAGTTTCAACTTCGACATCACCACCGACTTCGGCCAGATCGAGGACGTGATCCAGGACAAGATCGGCCTCAACCGGGCGAAGGTCCGCGTGGCGGCCGACCTCTCGGGGCAGGGCCTCGAGGACATCCAGCGCGAGCAGGCCGTCGAGAAGGCGATGGCCGACAAGGCCCTCCGCGAGTTCGAGATCGACATGGGCATGGTCACCCCCGAGACCGCGGGCGTGAAGGGCGACGACAAGGAGCTCGGGTCGGAACGCGTGCGTCAGACCGACGGCTGACGCCGTCCCCGGATTCCCCGCGGAGCAGACCGTGTCCACCGCCGCGACCGACGCGTCGATGCCATCGCCGCCCGCCGCCTCCGCGGCGCCGCCGGCTCCGGCGGCGCTGGGAACGACGCCCGCCAGGCCCGGCGGCTCCGCCGCGCTGCCCGACTGGTGCCCCGCGTGGGCCGAGCGGCTCGGCGACGCCTACCTCGCCGGCACGAGCTGCGTCTTCCTGCTCCACGGCAACGTCCGCGACCTTGTGCCCGTCGCCTCGCCCGCGACCGTGTCCGGCGCCGATGCCTGGGGCACCGTGCCCGACTTCCTGGCGCGGGAGATGTTCGGCCGCTGGGACATCGTGCTCGCCTACGACGTCGGCAGGGGGCTGCGGCCGCTCGCGGGCCCCGATTCCGCCCGCCTGCGGACGATGGCGCAGTGGCTCACCGAGCGGGCCGGCCCCGCGCCGAACTGGCCGCGGGATCCCGACGCCGCCGTGGCCGCGATCGACATGCTGCTCGAGCGGAACCTCATGGACCCGCCCGAGCAGCGGAAGCGGATCGCCGTCGTCCTCGACTACGCCCAGTACCTCGCCCCGGCCGGCGACGCGGGGGCGCGGTCGGGCGCGGGCCGGCTCGTGCGGATCCTGTCGTGGGCCACGAACCCGCTCCTGCGGCGGGTCAACGTCGCGGTCGTGCTCCTGGCCGACGCGCTCTCCGAGACGCACCCGCGGCTCGTCACGAACCCCGCCGTGACCGCGATCGACGTGCCACTCCCGGACGCCGCCGAGCGGGAACGGTTCGCGCTGGCCACGGCGGCCGCGGCGGGGATGCCTGCCGGCCGCAGCGAGGCCGTGAAGCGGGTGGCGGCCGTGTCGGGCGGCCTCACGCTCGAGAGCCTTCGCGCGGTGATCACGCTCGCGGCCCGCGAGGGCACCGACCCCGACGGCCCCGAGTTCGCCGCCCGCAAGAAGGATCTCATCGAGCGGTCGTGCCAGGGGCTCGTCGAGTTCATCCAGCCGCGGCTCACGCTCGACGCCGTCGCCGGCCACGAGGCCGCCAAGGACCGCCTCCAGGCCGACGCCCGGGCCATCCGCCGCGGCCAGTTCGAGAGCGCCCCGATGGGCTACCTGATCTGCGGCCCCGTCGGCACCGGCAAGAGTTTTATTGCTGAATGCTACGCGGGCACTGTTGGCATACCGTGTGCCGTCCTCAAGAACTTTCGCAGCAAGTACGTGGGCGAGACCGAGGGCAACCTCGAGCACGCCCTCGACGTGCTGCGGAGCCTCGGCCCCGTGGTCGTCGTCATCGACGAGGCCGACGCGGCCCTCGGCAACCGCGAGCAGGGGGGCGACTCCGGCACGAGCGCCCGCGTGTTCTCCATGATCGCCCGGCAGATGGGCGACACCCGCTACCGCGGCAGGATCGTCTGGATGCTGCTCACGAGCCGACCCGACCTCCTGCCCATCGACCTCAAGCGGCAGGGCCGCGCCGAGGTCCACATCCCGCTCTTCTACCCGCACGACCAGGCCGAGATCGACGCGATGTTCGCCGCGATGGCCCGCAAGTGCCACGTGAAGCTCGCCCCGGGGCTCCCCGGACCAGTCGATCTCGCGCTCGGCCTCTCCGGCGCCGACATCGAGAGCATCGTGCTCGCTGCGCGGCGCAAGGGCCTCGAGCGGGCGGCCGACGCGGGCCAGACCGCGCCCGACACGATCGCGGCGGACGACCTGAAGGCGGCCCTCGACGACTTCATGCCGAGCGCCCAGGGCCTGGAGAAGGAGATGCAGGAGATCGCCGCGGTGCTCGAGTGCACCGAGAAGCGGTTTTTGCCCGACCGTTGGAAGGAGAAGGTGAACGCGCCCGGCGGCCGCTCGCGGCTGCAGGAGCGGCTGGCGGCGATCCGCGAGGTGATCGGCGGCCAGTGAGGCCCGGCACGAGACGACCACATCCAGGAAGCCCGGCGCGCGAGCGACGGGAATCAGCGACCCATTCGAGGCGACCACCCCGACCCGAGGAGGACGACATGGCGAAGGCACCGGCAGGCAAGACACCCTGGTTCGACGACGCGAGCGACGCGCCGCTCCTGGCGGAATACGCCCGCAAACTCGACACGTTCCTCGACGCGATCGCGGACGAGGTCGTGGAGACGAAGGAACTGGCCGCCCAGGAGAAGCGGGTGGTGGACCTCATGAAGGAGGTCGAGCCGCTGCTCTCTCCCGAGGCCCACGAGAAGGTCACGCGGCTCCTCTGCGAGGTCACGGCCTACGACCTCATGCAGGCCCTGCACATGGCCGGCAAGGCCCGGCCGCGGACGCGGTTCCGCGGCTGAAGGAGCCGACTTCCCGAGCAACCCAGGAAGCCCGGAGCGCAAGCGACGGGATCGGTGCGACGGAAAGCCCCAGCGATCACGAGACGGCATATCTTCCGAGACACGAAAGGCGAAAACATGGCGGGACAACCCAAGGCTCCCTTCTGGCTGGCGGTGTGGGCGGTGATCCTCGGCCTCGTGGGCCTGGCGGCCTGGCGGGGCGGGGCGCTCGAGCGGTTCGGCGTCGGCCGGCCCGGCGGCCCGCGGCCGGTCGCGGGGGGCGGCGGGGATGCGGCCGGTGCCGAGGGGATGACCGAGGCGCCCGACGGCTCCGTGCCCACGACCGTCAAGGAATACACCTTCAAGCCCGCGGACAAGCTCCCGCCGGTGAAGGGCGTGAGCGCCTACAAGCCGCTCCAGGACGACACGGTCCGCTTCGCGCTCAACGTCTGGGCCGGCTGGAGCCCGATCATCCTCGCCAACAACGGCTTTAAGGCGGGCAAGGTCTGGCAGGCGCCGGGCGGCAGGCCCTTCAAGGTGGAACTCGTGCTCATCGACGACCCCGTGCAGATGCGCGACGCCTACGCCGCCGGCGAGGTGCACGTCGGCTGGGCCACGCTCGACATGCTTCCCCTGTTCGTGGACAGCTTCGCGAAGGATTCGCGGATCATGCCCCGCGTCTACCAGCAGGTGGACTTCTCCAACGGCGGCGACGGCATCGTCGTCCGCGAGAACATCAAGACGGTGCGGGATCTCGCCGGCAAGAAGCTCGTCATGGCCCAGAACTCGCCGAGCCAGTTCTTCGCCCTGACGATGCTCGTGGGCGGCGGCCTGCAGCCCTCCGACGTGGACATGGTCTACGTGAACACCGCGTTCGAGGCGGCGGCCGCCTTCAACCGCGACAAGAGCCTCGCCGGCTGCGTGTCCTGGGCGCCCGACATCTACAACCTCGCCGACGCCAAGGGCAACCGGATGCTCGTCACCACGCAGACGGCCAACCGGCTCATCGCCGACGTCTGGTTCGCCCGGGCCGACTTCGCCAAGGACCATCCGGACAAGATCGAGGCGCTCGCCCGGGGCATCTTCGACGCCATGCAGGAGCTCAAGACGGACGCCGCGCGGCAGAAGGTCGCGAAGCTCATGGCCGACGGCTACACGATCCCCGAGCCCGACGCCCTGAAGATGCTGGGCGACGCGCACTCCACGAACTGGGCCGAGAACTACCAGTTCTTCCTCAACCGCAACAATCCTGCCAACTTCGAGCACCTCTGGAAGCAGGCCTACATGCTCTACCGGCGGGTCGGGGCCATCTCCTCCAACCCGGTGCCGTTCGACCAGGTGATGGACTTCTCCGTGATCCAGAAGCTCGGCTCCGAGCGGAAGTACGCGGAGACGCAGGACGAGTACGCCGCGTCCGTCGTGCCCAAGACGGTGGCGCAGATCCGGGCCGAGAACGAGGAGATCCTCACCAAGTCGATCGTGATCCACTTCTTCCCCAACAGCGCCGACCTGCGGAAGACCCTGATCCGCAAGATCGACGGCAAGGACGTCGAGGAGCCCTACGACCCGCAGGTGGACATGGTGCTCGAGGAGGCGGCGACGCTGGCCAAGCAGTTCGGCAACGCCCGGATCGTGGTCGAGGGCCACACCGACTCGTCGATGCGCGGGGTCGTGCCGCCCGAGCTCGTGCGGAAGCTGTCGAAGGAGCGGGCCGCGGCCGTGAAGGACGAGATCATCGCCAAGTACAAGTTCGACGCGGCGCGGTTCGCCGTGGACGGGCTGGGCTGGGACCGCCCCGCCGACGACGACCACCCGGACGACCACGCCCGCAACCGCCGGGTGGAGATCAAGGTCTACTCGGCGGAGAAGGAGTGACCGTGTCCGGCGAGGCGACCGTCCCGCCCCCGCAGGACGCGCCGGCCCGGCCGCTCCGCGGCGACGCGCCGGCCGCCGCGGCGGCGTTCTGGGGCCTCACCTGCATCGCCGCCGTGCTGGCGGTCTGGTTCCTGGCCACGTCGGGCGAGGCCGAGACGCGGTTCATCTCGCCCGCCACGCTGCCGAGCCCCGGCGAGACGCTGCGGGCGGTGCCCGGCGTGTTCGGCGAGCGGCGGCTCGTGGCGAACACGCTCGTGACGCTCTGCCGCGTGGTCCTCGGGTTCGGGCTCGCGGCGGTCGTCGGCGTGCCGCTCGGGGTCGTCGCGGCGTGCTTCCCGGCGGTGCGGTCGTTCGTGGCGCCGCTCGCCGTGTTCGGCCGCAACATCCCGGTGGCGGCCCTCATCCCGCTCACCTTCTTCTTCTTCGGGATCGGCGAGTTCCAGAAGGTGATGTTCCTGTTCATCGCCAGCGTCGCCTTCGTGCTCAGCGACACGACCGCCGCGGTGCTCGAGGTGCCGGAGCGCTACGTGGACACGGCCCGCACGCTCGGCGCGTCGCGGCTGCAGATCATCCTCAAGGTGCTCGTGCCGCTGGCGGCGCCGGCGATCTTCAACTCGCTGCGGCTGCTGTTCGGGATCGCCTTCGGCTACGTGATGCTCGCCGAGGTGGTGAAGTTCGGCGGCGAGACGGGCGGCCTCGGCGACCTGATCAACGTGGCGCAGCGGCGCGGGTATCGCGAGCCGATCCTCATCGTGCTCGTCGTGATCCCGCTCGTCGCCTACGGGATCGACCGGCTGCTGTGGTGGCTGCAGTGCGACCTGTTCCCGCACCGCTACGGCGGGCGGGGGGCGATCCCGAGGCTCGTCCGCCGGCTGCTCCACGGGGCGGCCGGGCCTGCGGAGGCCGTGCCATGACCGGGCCTGACACGGGCAACGCCGCCGCCGTCCGTCCGCCGGCGGTCGATTTCCGGAACGTCACGAAGGTCTACGGCGCCGGCACGCCCCGGGAGTACGTCGCCATCTCCGACGTGAGCTTCACGATCCCCGACGTCGTGGACAAGGGCGAGATCTCGTCGTTCCTCGGGCCCTCCGGCTGCGGGAAGAGCACGGTGCTCCGGCTCGTGGCCGGCCTCGCGCCGCAGCATCCGCCGTCGAGCGGCACCGTCGCGGTGCTCGGCCGCGAGGTCCGGGGGCCGGGCGCCGACCGGGGCATGGTGTTCCAGGACTACACGAGCTTCGACAACCGCACCGTGCTCGACAACGTGGCCTTCGGGCTCGAGTGCCGCGGCGTGTCCCGCGGGGAGCGGGAGGCGCAGGCCCGCGACTGGATCGCGAAGGTGGGCCTCGATCCTTTCCGAGACGCGGCGAAGTATCCGCACGAGCTTTCCGGCGGCATGCGGCAACGGGTGGCGATCGCCCGCACGCTCATCCTCCGGCCACGGATCATCCTCATGGACGAGCCCTTCGGGGCCCTCGACCCGGCCACGCGGCTCGACATGCAGGACCTGCTGGTGCGGCTCTGGAACGAGGTCGAGGCGACCGTGATCTTCGTGACGCACTCGGTCGAGGAGGCCGTCTACCTCGGCGACCGCGTGTTCGTGATGGCGACGACGCCGGGCAGGATCGTGGACGAGATCCGGCTGCCGGCGGCCTCCGCGCCGGCCCGCGAGACGCAGTCGCAGCCCTGGTTCCACGAGCAGGTGCAGGCCCTCCACGGCCGCATGCAGCGGATCGAGGCGGAGGCACGCCGGCTCAACGGCACCGGCGGATGAGGCCGGCACCGGGCTGCGGGCCCCCGGAACGAAACAGGGTAGAGTGTCTGGTTTCCGTCGCCGTGCCGATGCCATGAAGTACCTTCGCGCCGCCTTCCTCAACCGTTGGAACCTGCTCCTCGTGGGCGGCTGCGTCGCGGCCGGCGCGATCCTCGGCGTCACGGGCGTGATCCTGCCGCTCGTCGCCGCGGCCGAGGTCTATTACCTCGCGAGCCTGGTGAGCAACGACCGCTTCCGGTCGGCCGTGGACGCGCAGGCGGCGAAGTCGCGGCGGGCGGCCGACGTGGCGACGGCCCGGGCGAGTTACGAGGCCATCCGCCGCAAGCTGCCCCCCGCGCTCATGGACCGGTTCGAGCGGCTCAAGGATCACTGCCAGAAGCTCGTGGAGCTCGCCGGCGGCATGCGCGGCCCCGGCGCCGCGGGCGCCGAGCAGGGCACGCTCGAATCGCTCGACCGGCTCCTGTGGGGCTACCTGCGGATGGTCTGGGGTTACGCCACGCTCACGGAGTTTCTCGGCCACACCGACGCCGCCTCGATCCGGGCCCGCATCGCCGACCTGGAGCGGCGGCTGGCGACGCTGCCGCCGGCCGCGGACGGCGACGCGGCGCGGCTGCGGGCGGCGGTGGAGGACAACCTCGCGACGAGCCGCGAGCGGCTTGCCAATCTCGAGGACACGAAGCGGAAGCTCGACGTGGTGACCGCGGAGATCGAGCGGCTGGAGGCCAAGATCGCGGCCCTCGCCGAGGGCTCCGTGGCGAAGCGAGACGTCTCCGACCTGGCCCGGCAGGTGGACGAGGTGGCCCAGGGCATGCGGCGGACGGACGAGACGATGCGGCAGCTGCAGCTCCCGCCCGAGATCGAGGCCCTCGAGGAGCCCCCGCCGCTGCTCCGCGAGGAGGCGTGACGCGGGCGTCCTGCGCCTGCACCCGCTCGGGGTTGCCCATGCCAATTCCGCCGAACGCTCGCTCCGCCATCCTGGCTTCGCTCGCTCTGTGCCGTCACGCTGCGCCATCCAGGCTCCGCGTGCCGGCAAGGCCGGCTCCATTGGCACGGGCAACCCCTCGCTGAATCCACGATCACGTTCGATTCGCGTAAGGAAGCCCCGAGCGCGAGCGAGGGGACTGTGCCCCGACACGGGCAGTCCCGTCGCTTGCGCTCCGGGCTTGTTGGGCTGGGAACGCGTTCCCGCGCAGCTCCGCATGCCGCCGCTCAGCGGCGGCCCTGCTCGCCCGGAGGTGCGAGCAGCCGGCAGGCGCGGCGAACCTCGGCTTCGCCCCGCCTGCCCAAGCGAAAATCGGCAGGATGCCGATGTTTCGCGTGAAGTCAGTCCAGCCAGTCGGCCTCGGCGAGCCGTTCCGGCGTGTACGTCTCGGTCACGTAGCTGATGTCCTTGGAGATCAGCGACTCGACCTCGAGCTTGAAGCCGTTGGCGAGCATCGTCTCGATCTCCTTCTGCCACGCCTTCTTGCCCGCGAACCACGGGTAGGCGGCGATCTGCTTGGCCCGCTTGATGTCGGTGTCGTTGAGGGCGATCTGCACGCTCTGGCTGAGCTTGCAGCGCTGGAAGTCGCGGGACCGCAGGCCCAGGAACCTCGCCTCGGGGATCGCCATCCGCTTCGACTCGTAGGCCAGGTTGATCGAGCCCTGCTTGAGCACCGAGTAGATGTAGTAGCCCCAGGGGTCGTTGTCGAGGAGGCAGTAGACGGGGAGTTTCAGCTCGTGATGCAGCCGGTAGAGCATCCGGCGCACGCCCCGCGGCGGCTGGCCGCCGCCGTGCGTGAGCAGGCAGCCGTGCTTCTTCCAGAACTTGTCCTCGTTGAAACGCCGCCAGACCGTGTCCTTCTCGACGTGGAGGATGAACTTCGCGTCGCACGACTTGAACCGGATCACGTCGGCCTCGACGATCGACGGGATCGAGTAGCCCCCCGACCCCATCCGGGCGCAGTCGATCTCGTCGCCCGAGTCCACGAGCGTGATCGGGCCCACCATGCCGCCGCGGTTGCTGGCGTAGACGTGGAGTTCCTCACGTAGGCTCTGGAGCGTGACCTCCAGGTCCTCGATGATCGGGTCACACTCCTCCTGCGTGGCGAATGTCTCCTCCCGGGTGCCCTCGATCGTGTGCTTGAGCAGGTAGTAGAGACCTCGGATGCTGGTCGTCTTCTGCTGGTCGATCAGCTGCTTGCAGCCGGTGCCGACGAGGAGCGTCTGCATGTAGCTCTTGGCCTGGGAAAGGTTGAAGAGCTGCCGGCGGTTGGTCTGCCCGCCCATCTCGATGATCTTCCGCGACTTGTTGAAGCGGACGTTCGAGAGGCTGCGGGCGGGAATGTCGAGCCAGGGGTCGCGCCGCCGCTCGGCCGCGGTGGCGACCTCGTCGGCGAGGCCGACGATGAGCCTGAGGGTCTTCTGGTCGATGGGAGGCAGCTTGCCTGCGCCCTTCGGCGCCTTCTTCGTCTTCGCGGCCATGTCGTGGCTCCGTGATGCTCCGGACGCCGCGAATCGTACCCAGCCCGCGTGCCCGATGCACGCCGGGGGCTCGGGGCTGCCCGTGCCGCCTCGCCCGGACGTTCGCCTACGCCCTCCGGGCTTCGGCTCACTCCGTGTCCGCTGCGCTTCGGAGACCGATCCGCCAGGGGCGGATCGGTGCCCTTGCCTGCGCTTGCTCCCACAGGCCGGCTCGACGGCACGGGCAGCCCCTCGCGTCGTGCAATGAGGATGACTGATTTTTCACAGGAAGCCCCAAGCGCCAGCGCGGGGACAGAGTGGTTCGTCACCTCGCCCGGCCATCGCGCTGCCACGGGGTGGGTCACCGGCAGTCCCGTCGCTTGCGCTCCGGGCTTGCTGGTGCACGGCATGGCTCGGCATCCTGTCGCCCATGCCTTGGCCGGCCTCCGCCGGCTGGGATCAACCCGGCCCTCCGGGCCTGATCCGTAGCCGGCAGTCCCGTCGCTTGCGCTCCGGGCTTGTTGGTGCACGGCATGGCGTGGCCGAGCCGCCCACGCCGCCCGCTCCGCCGGGCTCTGCCGGCGGAGGGCGGCAGCCGCCGCTCAGCGGCGGCACTGCGAGCCCGGAGGTGCGAGCAGTCGGCCGTCGCGGGCACACCTTGTATCTTGCCCCCGCCAGTGACGGG
>JBJTPA010000314.1:0-8405 GCA_046074885.1 Planctomycetaceae bacterium | reverse complement strand
GGCTCACGCCCTGCTCGGCGTCGGTCTCGTCCCGCGCGCCGGTGGCCACGAAGAAGCCGAGGCTCGTGGAGACGGCGGTCGCCGAGACCTCCGCGACCACGTCGAGGCCGTTCGCGAGCCGCTCATGCAGGAACCGCACGGCGCACCTCCAGCGGTTCGCGGCCCAGCGACACGACGGTCAGGTCGCGGGGCGGGTTCGCGGCCAGCCAGGCCTCGACGCCCGCCACCGTGAGCGCGTCGTAGCGGGCCAGTTCCTCGGCGAGCGGCCGCAGGCGGCCGAGGTGGTGCCACTGCCGCGCGATCGATCCCGCCCGCGCGGCGCTCGACTCGTGCTGCATGACGAGCCCGCTCTTGGCCCGGGCCTTCACGCCGTCGAGCTCCTCCGCCGTGATCGTGCCCGGCAACCGGTCGATCTCGGCGAGGATCACGTCGAGCGTCTCCTGGGCCCGGGCCGTCGTCGTGCCGGCGTGGCAGACGGCGCAGCCGGTGTCGCGGAGCGTCTGGTAGCCGGCGGAGACGCCGTAGCACAGCCCGCGCCGCTCGCGGACCTCCGTGAACAGCCGCGAGCTCGGGCCTCCGCCGAGGATCGCGAGCACCGCGGACGCCTCGTACGACGCCGGGTCGCGGTAGGGCGGCACCGACCAGGCGAGGGCCACGTGGGTCTGCTGCGAGTCGTGCGGCACGTGGCCGACGTGCGGCCCGCGGGCCCCGGCCGCCACGGCATGCCCCGGGCCGGGTTCCCAGTCGCCGAACAGATCCTCGACGCGGGACACGAAGTCGTCCCAGTCGATCCGTCCCGCGACGGCCACGATCACCCCCGGCGGCCGCTGGTGCTCCGCGACGAAGGCCTGCACGGTGTCGGGGCCGAGCGCCTCCACCTCCGCCGACACGCCCTCGGTCGGCCGGCCCCACGGCTCCGGCAGGTGCAGCCGGCGGAGCGCGAGGAGCGCGCGGTGCGCCGGGTCATCCTCGGTGCCGGCGAGGTTCTGGAGGACCATCTGCCGCGCGTTCTCGAACTCGTCGGCGGGCAGCCGCGGCCGGCGGGCGAGATCCGCGTAGACCGGCAGCACGTCGGGCAGTCGTCGGGCCACCATCGCCCCCGAGAAGCTCGCGTGCGTCGCCGAGACTCCCTGCGACCACTGCACGCCCGCGTGCTCGAGGGCCTCCACGACTTCGCGGCTCGTGCGGTCGCCGGCACCCCGGAGGCAGAGCTCGCCCGCCAGCGTCGCGAGGCCCGCGCGGCCCGGCCCGTCGTGCACCGCGCCGGCGGGGGTGTGGATCGCGACCGCCGCCGACTCGAGGTCCGGCAGGTGATCCCCGAGGATCGTGACGCCGTTGTCGAGCGTGGCGGAGGAGAGCGACTGCTTCACGGCTTCGCGGCCGTGGGCCGCCGGCGGGGGACGCGTCGGTCAGGGCGTGGCGACGGCCAGGCGGGACGGCACGCCCAGCGGCGGCGCCGACGACTCACCGGCCTTGTAGATGGTCCGCGTGCGCCGGAAGCCGAGCCGCTGGTAGAGCCGCACGGCCCGGGCGTTGTCCACGGTGACCTCGAGCGCCGCCGCCCGCAGGCCGCGCGCCCGGAAGCCGGCGAGCGCCCGCTCGACGAGGCAGGCCCCGAGGCCGATGCCGCGGTGGCCCGGCACGATGCCGACGTTCTGGATCGTGCCGACGCCGTGGCCGTCCACGACGCCCTGGATCGTCCCGCACCACTGCAGGTCGGCGGGCGACGAGCCGCAGGCGATGAGCCAGGTGGCCAGCGGAAGGAAGCCGGGCTTGCCGCGGATCTCGCGCATCAGTCGGCGGCAGCCCTCGAGCTCGCCGAGGCAGGGGAAGACCTCGGCGTCGATCTCGTCGCGGAAGGCGCGGAACTTCGTGCGGGCGTGGACGTCGAGGAGCGGCTCGTTCCAGGCAGCGAACCGGTAGCCCGCGGGCAGCGCGGGAGCGAACCGCGGCACCCCGAGGTCCACCTCCATGCGGAACCGCTTGAAGTAGGTCGATTCCACGGGGATCGCTCCTGTTTCGGAGTCCAGACCTGTTTCAGCGTCCGCACCGAGTCCGGCGTCCGCACCTGATCCGGGGCCCGCACCGCCCCGACCTTACGAGTATGCCCCATCCCGGTCAACGCGCCGGTGGGGCCGGCTGGCCGGTTTGCGGTGGCGAAGGTCCCGACGATACGATTTTGACGGCTCAAAAAATGTTTTTTGAAGGCTCAAAACCCCTGCTCGCCGCCCGCGGAGCCCGCGTGCTCGTCGGACTGGCGGGCTGCATGATCGGCTGCGTCACGGGTTGCTCCCGGCTGGCGACCGAGCCCGAACAGCGCTCGGGGCCGGCCGCCACGCGGCCCCGGGTCGTCTGCACCACCACGGTGGTCGCGGACCTCGTCCGGCAGGTCGGCGGCGACCGCGTGACGGTGGAGTGCCTGATGCCCGCCGGCGTCGATCCGCACTCCTACCGGGCCACGCCCCGCGACGCCGACCGCCTGGCCGCCGCCGACCTCGTCGTGGCCTCGGGGCTGCGGCTGGAGGGAAAGCTCGCCGACCTGCTCGCGCGGCTCGGCCGCCGCGTGCCCGTCGTCGCCGCGGCCGACGGAGTTCCCCGCGGGGAACTTCTCGCCACGGGCCCCGACGCCGTCGATCCCCACGTCTGGTTCGACGCTGCGCTGTGGGGCCGCTGCGCGACGGCGGTCGCCGAGGCGCTCGCGCGGATCGACCCGTCCGACGCCGAGGGCCATCGGTCGCGGGCCGCCGACTACGCGGCCCGGCTGGCGGCCCTCGACGCCGACGTGCGGGCGCGGATCGCGACGATC
The DNA here is from genome assembly GCA_046074885.1 of Planctomycetaceae bacterium. Taxonomy (GTDB): domain Bacteria; phylum Planctomycetota; class Planctomycetia; order Pirellulales; family UBA1268; genus QWPN01. The sequence goes on along the minus strand of JBJTPA010000314.1, from coordinate 5,599 downwards.
CCGGCCGGCCGCCGGATGCTCGTCACCGCGCACGACGCCTTCCGCTACTTCGGCCGCGCCTACGGGCTCGAGGTGGTGGGCGTGCAGGGCGCGAGCACCGAGAGCGAGGCCGGGCTCGGCGACCTGAATCGGCTGGTGGACACGCTCGTGGAACGCGGCATCCCTGCCGTGTTCGTGGAGACGAGCGTGGCCGACCGCAACGTCGCCGCGCTCGTCGAGGGCGCGGCGGCCCGCGGCCACGCCGTGTCGCTCGGCGGCCGGCTCCACTCCGACTCGCTCGGCGGGCCCGGCAGCGGCGCCGAGACGCTCGAGGCCGCGCTCGCGGCCAACGTGGCGGTGATCGTGGCGGCGCTCGCGGGGCCGTCCACGCCGCGCCAGCCCGCCGCGATTTCGGAGCCCGCGGCCGCGGTGACGCCATGAGCGCCGCCCCGCCGCTCCTCCCGCCGCTCCTGGAGTTCCACGACGTCACGGTGGCCTACGGCCGCCGTCCGGTCCTCTGGAACGTCGATCTCGCGATCGCCGAGCCGTGCCTGTTCGGCATCATCGGCCCCAACGGCGCAGGCAAGAGCACGCTCCTCAAGGCGGCGCTCGGCCTCGTGCCGCTCATGGACGGCAGCGTCTCGTTCCTCGGCCGGCCGCTCGGCGAGGTCCGCGGCCAGGTGGGCTACGTGCCGCAGCGCGAGACGGTGGACTGGGATTTTCCCGTGAGCGTGATGGACGTGGTGCTCATGGGCACCTACGCGCGGCTGGGATGGCTGCGCCGGCCGGGGGGGCGGGAGCGGGTCCTGGCCCGCGAGTGCCTCGACCGCGTCGGCCTCGCCGACGTCGCCGACCGGCAGATCGGCCGGCTCTCGGGCGGCCAGCAGCAGCGGGTGTTCCTCGCGCGGGCCCTCGCGCAGGAGGCGCGGATCTACCTCCTCGACGAGCCGCTCGCCGGCGTCGATGCGCGGTCGCAGGAGCGGATCTTCGCGGTGCTCGCCGCGCTGCGGGCCGAGGGGCGGCTCGTCGTGGTCGTGCACCACGACCTGCGGACGGCCGCCGAGTGGTTCGACCGCGTGGCCCTCGTGGACATGCGGCTCGTGGCGGCGGGGCCGACGGCCGCCGTGCTCACGCCCGACAACCTGCGGAAGACCTACGCCGGCCGCAACGAGCTCTTCGACGAGGTCGCCCGCGCCGTGGCCGACCGGGGCCGCACGCCATGACCGCCATGACCGCCATGACCCTCGTGGCAGTGACGATCGAGATGCCTGCAATGATCGCGTGCCTGCGATGACGGTCGGCCTTTCCTACAACACGCTCGTGGTCGTGGCCGGCGTGGCCGCCGTGGGCTTCGGAGCGGGCGTCGTGGGTGTGCTCGGCCTGCTGCGGAAGCGGCCGCTCGTGGCCGACGCGGCGGCGCACTGCACGCTCGCCGGCGCGGCCGGGGCGGTGCTCGCCGGCGGCGGCCGCGACCTGCCCACGCTCCTCGGCGGCGCCCTCGTCGCGGCGCTCGCCGGCCTCGGCACGCTCGTCCTCCTCCGCCGGTTCACCCGCACCCGCGACGACGCGGCCACGGCGATCGTGATCGGCGTCGGCTTCGGCCTGGGCCTCGCCCTCGAGTCGGCGCTGCAGGCGCGGGGCGTGCCCGGCGCCGCGGGCCTCGAGCAGTTCCTCCTCGGCCACGCGGCCGCCCTCACGGCCCGCGACGCGATCGTGCTCGCGGCGGTGTCGGCCGCGGTCGTCGCGGTCGTGGCGCTCGGGCTCAAGGAGGCGGCGCTCGTGGCGTTCGATCCCGGATTCGCCGCGGCGACCGGCTGGCCCGTCGGCCTCATCGACCAGGCGGTCGTCGTGCTCGTGGCCGTGATGGCGGTGGCGGCGCTGCCCGCCGCGGGGGCCGTGCTCGTGACGGCGCTCGTCGTGATCCCGCCCGTCGCGGCGCGGCAGTGGACCGACCGCGTGGGTCCGCTCGTGGCCCTCGCCGGCGGGATCGGCCTCGTCGCGGCGGTCGCCGGCGTGGCCGCGAGCGCCGCGGCGCCGACGGCCTGCGCGCTCCTCGGCCTCCCGGAGCCTCGCGGCCTCGCGACCGGTCCGCTCGTGGTGCTCGCCGCGACGGCGATCCTCGCGGCATCGGTCGCCGCGGCGCGCCGGCGTCGCAGCCGGCTCCGCGGCCGTGCGCCGTCCGCCGGCGCCGCCGGGGAGACGTGAGGACCGCCATGCAGGCCTTCCACCTCTGGGCGATGGCGACGGCGGCGACGGTGGCCGCGGCCTGCGCGCTCGTGGGCACGCTCCTCGTCGTCCGCCGCATGAGCCTGCTCGGCGACGCCATCGGCCACGCGGTGCTCCCCGGCATCGCCGTCGCCGTGCTCCTCGGCGGCCGGCCCGGCGGGCCGCTCGTGTTCGCCGGCGCGATGGCCGCGGCCCTGCTCACGGTGTGGCTCACCCGCGTGCTGCGGTCCGCGGCCGGCCTCGCCGACGACGCCGGCGCGGGGGTGGCGTTCACCGCGCTCTTCGCGCTCGGCATCGTGATCGTGTCCACCGCGGGCGCACGCCGCGACCTCGACCCATCCTGCGTGCTCCACGGCGTGCTCGAGCTCGTGCCCTTCGACACGGTCGCGGTCGCGGGCCTGGAACTGCCCCGGGGGCTCGTCTCGGCCGCGGCCGCGCTCGCGATCGTGGCGGTGGCGCTCGCGGCCACCTGGAAGCTCCAGGTCTTCACCGCGTTCGACGCCGACGCAGCGCGGGCCGCGGGCGTGCCGGTGGCCGCGGTGACCGGCGGCCTGCTCGCCGCGACCGCGCTCGTGACCGTGGCCGGCTTCGACGTGGTGGGCGCCGTGCTCGTGGTGGCGCTGCTGGTGGTGCCGGCCGCGGCGGCCGAGCTCCTCGTGCGCCGGCTCCACCACGTGGCGCTCGTCGCGGTCGGGCTGGCCGTCGCGGGCGCCTGCGCCGGCTACCTCGCCGCCTGGCGCTGGAACGCGAGCGCGGCGGGCACGATCGCCGTGGCCCTGGGGATCGAGTATCTCGTCGCCGCGATCGTCGCCCCGGGCGACGGCATCGTGGCCCGCGGCCTCGCGCGCTGTCGCTACGCGCTGCGGGTGGCCCGCGAGGACGTGCTGGCCGCGCTGTGGCGGGCGGAGGAGGCGGCCGGTGCCGCCGGCGGCGGGCGGGCCGCCGGATCACGGCTCGCCACCGCGTGGCTGCTCGCCACCGGACGGCTCGAGCGGCGCGACGGCCGGCCGTCGCTCACGCCCCGCGGCCGCGCGGAGGCCGAGATGGTGGTGCGCTCGCACCGGCTCTGGGAGGCGTGGCTCGGCCGCCAGTCCGATCTGCCCCTCGATCACCTCCACCCGCCGGCCGAGTTCGTGGAGCACCACCTGGGTGCGGCGGTGCGGCGGCGGATCGAGGCCGAGGTGGGTCGGGGCGACGGCGACCCGCATGGCCGCGAGATCCCGCCGGAGGCGTGAGGGGCGGCGCGGTGGCCGTGGCGTGGTGGGGTCAACGCGCCCAACCGGCTCGGGACTGCCCACGCCCTCTCGCCGGACGTTCGCCTCGGGCCTCCCGCCCTCGGCTCACTCCGTGTCCGCTGCGCTCCGACATCCTGTCTGCGTTTGCTCCCACAGGCCGTCTCGAGGGGGTGGGCAGTTCCGACCCTTTGTCTGCTGCGAGGGCGTCCCGTCGCTTGCGCTCCGGGCTTCTTGTCCGATCACAACGCGTCCCGGCGCGAAGGATTCGGCTTCTTCTACGTCAGGAAGCCCCGAGCGCGAGCGAGGGGACTCCTTCCCGTCACGAAGCCCCGAGCGCGAGCGAGGGGACTCCTTCCGGCCACGAAGCCCCGAGCGCGAGCGAGGGGATCGCCTCGTCCATCACGGTCGGCCAACGGCGGCGCTATCGGCTCGCCAGCCGGCGCAGGGTCGCGAGGTTGGCGCGGTCGTGACGCGGGTGGGGCTTGCCGTCGGGGCCCTCCTTGGGTGTCTCGAGGATCAGCGGGATCGCGGCGAGCTTCGGGTGCGTCATGATCAGCCGGAACGCCTCCGGGCCGATCCTGCCCCTGCCGATCGCCTCGTGGCGGTCCACCCGCGAGCCCTGCTCGCGCTTCGAGTCGTTGGCGTGGATGACCTTCAGGCGGCCGAGGCCGATGGCGCGGTCGAACTGCTTCAGCGTGTCGTCGAGCGCGGATTTCGGCGCGAGGGGATAGCCCGCGGCGAACACGTGGCAGGTGTCGAGGCACACGCCCACCCGCTTCTTCAGGCCCGGCACGGCGTCGATCCGCGCGAGCATCTCCCCGATCTCCTCGAACGTGGCGCCGAGGCAGGAGCCCTGGCCGGCCGTCGTCTCGACGAGGATCCCGGCCGCAAGCGACTTCGTGCGCTTGAGCGCCGCGGCGATGCCGTCGGCCGCGCGGGCGACGGCCTTCGCCACGGGCTGCTCGCCGGCCGCGCCGGGATGCGCCACCACCCACGGGATGCCGAGCACCTCGGCCCGGCGCAGCTCCTCGACGAGGCCGGCGATCGACCTTGCGCGGAGCGCGGCGTCGGCGGCCGCGGGATTGATGAGGTAGGAGTCGTGGGCCACCACGAGCGCGAGCCCCGCGTCGCGGACCGCCGCGCGGAAGGCGGCCGCCTCCGCGGGGTCGATCGGCTTCGCATCCCACTGGTTGATGTTCCGCGTGAACACCTGCAGGCACGTGCAGCCGGTCTCGACGGCCCGCTCGACGGCGCGGTGGTAGCCGCCGGCGATCGAGTGGTGGGCGCCCAGGGGGCGGGGGCGGCGGGCGGGCATGGGGCGTCTCCGTGGGGCCGGGAGTGTCCCGCGCCGCGGTGGTTCCGAAAAGCCGCGGCGCGGCCCGCTCGCGGCGTCGGCTTTTGCCCCGCGGCCGCCGCCCCGTAGACTTGCCGAAGTTCCGGGGCCGGCCGCCACGGCCGCCGCCATGCCGCTCGCCATCACCCTCGTCATCGCCTTCTGCGCCGCGGCACTCGCCGGCGTCGCCACGGCCCTCGCCCTGCGGCCCGTGCGGCTCGCGCGGCACGCCGAGCGGATCGCGCGGGCCCAGCGCGACTTCCACCGGCAGCGGGAACCGCTCGAGGCCCGATTCATCGACCGGGCCGCGGCGCGCGGCAAGCCCCGCGGCCTCCGCTGGGTGGACGTGGACTTCGACGACGACGTGGTCTACGCCCGCGACCGGCGGACGCGGCAGCTCAAGGCGCTCGTGGCCATCGAGGTGAGCTTCGAGGCCGTGGTCGGCGGCGGCATGGAGGACGTGGAGAACGTCGCCAAGGCGAAGGCGGCCACCGCCGAGTTCCTCCACGACGGCACCCGCTGGACGACCGACGGAAAGGTCTACTTCAACCTCGCGCCGTCGGCGACGGTGAAGTACCTGGCGGCGGACATGGAGTTGGTGGAGGAGCAGCCCGCCGCGGGCCGGGCCTGACGTCCTCTCCCGGCGCGGCTCGTGCCCTCTCGTCGGGCAGCTCGCGGGGCTCGGGGCTGCCCGTGCCCTCTCGTCCGGACGTTCGCCTCCGCCCTCCGGGCTTCGGCTCATTCCGTGTCCGCTGCGCTTCGGCATCCTGCCTGCGTTTGCTCCCACAGGCTGGCTCGGGGGAACGGGCAGCCCCTCGCCTTTGCC
>JBJTPA010000313.1:0-2822 GCA_046074885.1 Planctomycetaceae bacterium | reverse complement strand
GCGACGAAGGTCGAGCAGACGTAGAGCGTTCCCTTGAGCAGCGGGCTCTCCACCATGTCCGCGGCCGCGATGAAGGGGATGGCGCCGACGAACGCGTGGCCGCTCACGCCATTGTTGTCCGCGCCGAAGTGCCACTGGCTGCCGATGTCCTGGTTCGGCCGGGAAGCCCCCGTCACCCACTGCATCGCGTAGAGCGGCGGCGCCCCCACGACGAACATCCGCAGCGTCCGCGAGCCCCACTCGCCGACCACGTCGCCGGCGGCGTTGCCCTCGAAGACGAGTCCCGCGACCGCGGCCGCGCCGAACACCGGCAGGGCGTACCTGCCCTCGCCGATGTCCTTGCAGCCCGAGAAGAACGTGCCGAGCGCCGTCGGGGCGACGCTCGTCTGCCAGGCGCCCTGCATCGTCGTGTCGAAGCCGGTGTTGGCCATGAGCGCGCCGGCACCGAACGCCGCCGTCAGGCAGACGAGGCTCTCGCACGAGTAGAAGTTGCGGTAGTCCTCGAGCACCTTGTAGCCGGCGCGGGCGGCCCGCGGAAACCGGCTGCCCGCCCAGGGCGGCTCCTGCGGACCGGGCACGGCGAAGGTCTCGCGGTCGATCGCCGGCAGCGGCACGACGGGCTCGACGGCGGGCGACACGACGGCGGCGAGGCGGAGCGTGACGTCGTCCGGCGCCGGCTGCGGCACCCAGCCGGCGGCCAGCTCGACGCCCGGCTCGGCGGCCCCGAGCGACTGGGTCTCGAGCGCGGCGTCGAGCCAGGCGCCGTGCGTGTCGGGGATGAGCTGGACGACGAGCCGCTGCCGCCGCGGTGGCCACGCGCCGGCGGCTTCGCCGGGAGGCTCCACCCAGGCGGACTCGAGCAGGCCGGAGCGGGGCGGCTCGCGGAAGAAGTCGGGATCGACGACGCGGACGACAGGCCAGTCTGCCGACACGGTGTCCACGGTCCGCCGCCAGAGCGCCGCGCCGTCGGCCGCGGGCAGGAACACGCCCGTGCCGCGCCCGAATGACGCGGCGGGCCCGTCGCCGCGCGCGAGGCCCGCCAGCGAGGCGGCGCAGGCCGCCGCGGCGCAGGCGACGCGCAGCCAGCGCGACCCGGTGCGGGCCGGGCCCGGCCTGATGGCGACGGAGCGGAAGCGCGGAATCTGGCTCATGGGCGGCGGACTGTCCCAGCGGTCCGCCCCGGCCACAAGGCGGCTTCGCACCGGCATCCGCCGCGCCGGCGACCGCGGCAATCCGGGCGGGATGGGCGACGGTCGCGGACCGCCGTCAGCCGCCCGTGGCGCCGGCCTCGCCCCCCCCCGCCGCCGAGTCCACGTAGACCTCCACCTGCTGGCCCACGAACAGCGGCGGCAGCCCGGCGGGATCGCAGGAGTAGATCACCTGGAGCACCCGCGTATCGACCCGCTCGGTGGTCTCCCCGGTGAGCGACTTCTTCGGGATGACGAACGGCTCGACCCGCACGAACTCCAGCGGATAGCGCTGCTGCAGGTTGCCGCGGGGCACGGCGACCGCGGGGGCGCCGGGACGGAAGCGGGGGATGTCGAACTCGTCCACGTCCACTCGGACGTGGAGCCGCTCGATGTCGCCGAGGATCACGAGCGGCTGCCCGGCCGGCGCGCCCACGAACTCGCCCGGGCGGACGTCCACCTTGAGCACGCGGCCGGCCACGAGCGACCGCACGACGAGCCGGTCGATCTCGACCTCGATCTTGTCCACGTCGGCCTGGGCGCGCGACACGGCGGCCGAGGCGACGTCGCGGTCGTACTGCCACGCCCCCGCCTCGAGGAGGTCGAGGTCGGCTTGGGCCCGGTCGAGCATCGCCTGCGCCGCGGCGAACGCCTCGCGGCGCGCGATCAGGTCCTGCTCGGTCGTCACCTTCCGCGCGAAGGTCTCCTCGGCCCGCGCCAGCGCGTCGCGCTCGCGCACGACCGCCGCCCGGGCCTCGGCGACGGCCGCCGCCTGGACCGGGATCTTCTCCTTCCGCGGCTCGGCCTGGAGGCGGACGAGTTCGCTCTTGGCCTGCGACACGGCGGCCTGCTTCACGGCCAGTTCGCCCCGCAGTTCGCGGTCGTCGAGCCGGAACAGCGGATCGCCCGGCTTCACGGCGTCGCCCACCCGGACGAGCACCTCGACGACGACGCCCGCGGTCGGCGAGCCCACCGCGATGTTCTCGGTGCGGGCCTCGACCACGCCCGCCGCGGCGAGCGTGTCGCCGAACGGGCTCGTGGCCGGGGCGATCGGGGGAGGCGGCTGGTGGCTCACCGGCCGGGTGGTCCAGACGTACCACCCGGCGAACCCCAGCAGCGCGAGCGCCGCGACGGGCATCAGCATCTGCACGAGCACGTCGCCCGCGGTGCGGCGACGACCGCGCGGCCGGACGCGGGGCTCCGCCGGGGCGATCGCGTCGTCGATGAGCGTGCCTGCCATGTGGCGCATGGTACCACGCATCCACGGGGGGCCGCTCATGGCCGGCCCGTGCCCGCCGTGCGCCGGAGCCCCCGCTCCACCGCGTCGATCCGCCCGTCCTCCATCGATGCGATCCGGTCGGCGAACGAGTAGACGCGGGCGTCGTGGGTGACCACGATCACCGCGCGGCCCGGCTGGACGGCGATCCGCTGGATGAGCTCCATCGTGATCCGGCCGTTCTCGGAATCGGGCGCTCTCGTCGGCTCGTCGCAGACGAGCAGCTGCGGCTGGTGGACGATCGCCCGGGCGATCGCCACCCGCTGCTGCTGGCCGCCGGACATCTGCGTCGGCTCGTGGTCGAGCCGCTGCTCGAGGCCCACCCGCGCGAGGAGCTGCACGGCGCGGTCGCGGGCCTG
>JBJTPA010000312.1:0-5186 GCA_046074885.1 Planctomycetaceae bacterium | reverse complement strand
CCGCCGGTGGCGAACACGCGGATGCCCGCGGCCTCGGCGGCGAACAGCGTGGCCGCGACGGTCGTCGAGCCGGCGGCGCCCGCCGCGAGCGTCGCGGCGAGATTGCCCGTGTTCACCTTGGCCACGCCGGGCGTGGCGGCGAGCCGCTCCAGCTGGCCGCGATCCATGCCCACATGGATCACGCCGTCGAGGATGCCGATCGTGGCGGGCACAGCGCCCCCCGCGGCGACGACGCCCTCGAGCTCGAGGGCCACGGCGACGCCGTCGGGCTGCGGCAAGCCGTGGGTGACGAGCGTGGTCTCGAGCGCGACGACCGGCCCACGGCGGTCGAGCGCCGCGGCGACGGCGGGGGCGATCCGGAGGCGATCGGTCATGAACTGGAGGGCTTCGCTCGAGGCTAGAGCATCATGCCGGCGATCGCGGCGGAGAGGGCGTTGGCCAGCGTGCTGATCACGAGCATCTTCACGCCGAGCTGGGCGAGCTCGCTCCGCCGCTCCGGGATCAGGGCGCCGATGCCGCCGAGCTGGATGCCGATGCTCGAGATGTTGGCGAAGCTGCACATCGCGATCGTCGCCAGCGAGAAGGCCTTGGGGGTGATCGTGTCCCTGAGCTTGCCCAGGTCGAAGTAGGCGATCATCTCGTTGAGCACCGTCCGCGTGCCCAAGAGTCCGCCGATCGTCTGGCAGTCCTGTGACGGCACGCCGATCAGCCATGCGAAGGGCGCGAACGCGAGCGACAGGAGCCACTGGAGCGAGAGCTCCGGCCGGCCGAGGAGGCCGCCGACCCACGCCAGCGCCAGGTTCACGAGCGCCACCAGCGCGATGAACGAGATCAGCACCGCCCCGACGTTCGCCGCCAGCATCATCCCCTCGCGGGTGCCCCGGGCCGCCGCGTCGAGGACGTTGGAGTCGAGCCGCTCGTTCGACACCTTCAAGGTGCCGAGTGTCTCCGGGTCCCCCATCTCGGGCACGAACATCTTGGTGAGGAAGATCGTGGCCGGAAAGCTCATCAGGATCGCGGTGAGCAGGTCGCGGAGCTCGCAGCCGGCCGCCTTGTAGGCCCCGAGGATGCCCCCGGACACGAGGCCCATGCCGCTGACCATCACGACTGCGAGCTCCGACCGCGTGAGCCGCGGGAGGTAGGGGCGGATGACGAGCGGCGCCTCCGTCTGGCCGAGAAAGATCGAGGCCGCGGCGTTGAGTGTCTCGGCGCCGCTCGAGCCCAGGATCTTGGCGGTCACCCAGGCGAACACCCGCACCACCTGCTGCATGATGCCGATGTGGTAGAGCACGGCGAACAGCGCGGCCACGAACACGATCGTGGGGAGCACACGGAACGCGAACACGAAGCCCGTGGGCCCCGCCGGGTCGGCGAGCTTGTCGCCGAACACGAACCGCGCCCCGGCGTCGGAGCAGGCCAGGACCGTGTCGACCCAGTTGGCCGCCGCCTCGAGGGCCGCCCGCCCCGTGGACGACCGCAGGAGGATGAACCCGAGCACGACCTGCATCGCGAGGCCGCCGACGACCATCCGCGGCGAGATCTTCCGGCGGTTCTCGGAGAACAGCCATGCCGTGCCGAGGATGGCGGCCACGCCGAGGAGGCCGCGGAACCGGTCGAGATCGCCCATGGTCGAGTCCCCCCCTCGTGATGACGTGTGGAGAAGCCTGCTACAGACGTTCGAGGATCAGCGGTCGCGCCGGCGGCCGGCCCGCCGCGATCGTCGTGGCTTCGCCGAGCATCGCCAGCACCTGCGGGACGGACGACGCGTGGGCCGGGTTGACGTGGATCTCCGCGACCACGTCGCCCGGCCGCACCTCGTCGCCCATGCTCTTCGCGAACACGATGCCCGCCGCCGGGTCGATGGTCGAATCGACCCGCGCCCGGCCCGCGCCCAGGAGCATCGACGCCTGCCCGACGGGCCAGGCACGGATGCCGGTGATGAACCCCCCGGAGCCGGCGCGGAAGGGCTCCACGTGGGCCGCCGTGGGCAGCACGCCACCGGGATCGTCGCAGACCCGCGGGTCGCCCCCCTGCGCCGCCACGACGCGGCGGAGCCGCTCGAGCGCCGAGCCGTCGGCGATCGCGGCTCGGCAACGTGCCAGCGCCCGCCCGCGGTCCGCCGCCACCCGACCGAGCACGAGCATCTCGGCGGCGAGCTCGAGCGACACCTCCATGAGGTCGGCGGGGCCGCGGCCCTGCAGGCACTCCACGCTCTCGCGGACCTCGAGCGCGTTGCCCACCGTGCGGCCGAGCGGCGCGTCCATGCTCGTGATCAGGGCCTGCACCGGCGTGCCGAGCTCGCGGCCGATCCGCGTCATGCTCTCGGCGAGGGCCCGGGCATCCTCCCGCCTCGCCATGAAGGCCCCGTCACCGGTCTTGACGTCGAGCACGAGCGCGTCGATCCCCTCGGCGAGCTTCTTGGAGAGGATCGAGGCCGTGATGAGCGGTATGCTCTCGACGGTGGCCGTGGCGTCGCGGAGCGCGTAGAGCACGCGGTCGGCCGGCGCGATCTCGGCGGTCTGCCCGATGAGGACGAGGCCGCACTCCCGGGCGACCCGCCGGTAGGCCGCGAGGTCGAGGTCGATGCGGAACCCGGGGATGCTCTCGAGCTTGTCGAGCGTGCCGCCGGTGTGGCCCAGGCCCCGGCCCGAGACCATCGGCACCGTCACGCCGCAGGCGGCCACGACGGGCGCGAGGATCAGGCTCGTCTTGTCCCCCACGCCGCCGGTGGAGTGCTTGTCCACCTTGGGGCCGGGGATGTCGGACAGGTCGATGGCCGTGCCCGAATGGAGCATCGCGTCCACGAGCGCCGCCGTCTCGGCGGGGGTCATGCCCCGCCAGAGGATCGCCATCGCGAGGGCCGCCCACTGGTAGTCGGGCACCGCGCCGGTGGCGATGCCGCCGACCAAGAAGCGGATCTCGTCGGCGGCAAGCGCGCCGCCGTCGCGCTTCCGGCGGATGAGATCGACCGCTCGCATCGCGTCGCTCCGGGGGCCGCGCGGACCGGTCAGTGCCGGGCGGTGGTGCCGAACTGCCGGTCGCCGGCGTCGCCGAGGCCGGGCACGATGAAGCCCGAATCGTCGAGGCCCTGGTCGAGCGCCGCCACGTGGATCGTCACTCCCGGCATGCCCCGCTCGAGGCAGGCCACGCCCTGGGGGCTCGCGATGAGGGCCACGAACACGATCCGCTTCACGCCGGCCGCGCGGAGAATCTCGCAGGTGCGGACGGCCGAGCCGCCGGTGGCGAGCATCGGGTCCACGACGATCGCCACCTCCGCGTTCACGTCGGGCGGCAGCTTGTTGTAGTACTCCCGCGGCTCGAGCGTCCGCTCGTCGCGAAACAGGCCCACGTGCCAGACCTCGGCGTCGGGGATCATCTCGAGCAGGCCGTCGGCCATGCCGAGGCCGGCGCGGAGGATCGGCACGATCGCGATGCGGTCCTCCACGCGGCGGCCCGCCGCCACGCCGAGCGGCGTCGCGGCCCGGACGTCGCGGACGGGCAGGTCGCGGGTGGCCTCGTAGCCGAGCAGCCGCGTCAACTGCCGGACCACGCGGCGGAACTCCGCCGGCTTCGTCGCGGGGTCGCGGAGGGCGACCACGTGGTGGGCGACCAGCGGATGCGCGGAGACGTGGACGCCGGCCATGGCTTTTCCCCTCGAAGCGGACGGCCGCGATCATAGCCGGTCACGCGGTCGAGTCGATCGGCGGCCCGGTTGCCCGGGCGGCTCACCGCGCGATAGACCTGTGCCAGCAGGGCTCGGAGGCATTCCACCGTGAGTGGCGAGGCGATGGCGACCTTCGGCGATCGCGACGTGGATCCGCTGGTCGCCGCCGCCCGGCGGGCCGCCGACAACGCCCACGCCCCCTACTCGGGCTGGCACGTCGGGGCGGCGGCGGTGTTCGCCGGCGTGGACGGGCCGCCGTTCGTCGGGGCGAACGTCGAGAACGGCTCCTACGGGCTCACGATCTGCGCCGAGCGGACGGCGATCTCGGCGGGCGTCGTGGCCGGCCACCGCCGCCTCGTGCGGCTCGCGCTGACGTGCTCCGACGCCACCGGGGCCCTGGTCCGCGGCATGGTGCCCTGCGGCGCATGCCTGCAGGTGATGGCGGAGTTCGGCACGCCCGACACCGAGATCGTGATCGACGGCGGCGGCACGTTCCGCCTCGCCGATTTCCTGCCCCGGCCCTTCGGCTCGGGCGTCACGGTGCCACGTCGAGGCACGTGAGCGTGGCGTCGTCGCGGAGATAGAGTCGGCCGGCGGCGAGCGCCGGCAACGCCCGCACCGTCCCGGGAAGCGGCCGGCATCGCGCGAGCACCGCGAGGCCCGCCGGGTCGGGCCGCACGAGCAGCAGTTCGCCGTCGGTCTTCGCCACGACGAGTTTGCCGTCGGCCGCGAGCAGCGTCCCGTAGCCGAAGCCCCGCTCGCGCCAGCGTTCGCGGCCCGTCGCCGCCTCGACGCACACGAAGTCGGCCGGTGGCAGGTCGTCACGACCGTCGAGGCCGTAGAGGTGATCGCCCACGAGCACCGGCGTGCAGTACTGGCTCGCCAGCGGCCCCGCCCCCTGCCAGAGCGGCGTCGCGGCGGTGCCGTCGAAGGCGGCGCACACGCAGCCGATCCCGTAGGCGCTCGTGACGACGAACCGGTCGCCGCCGATCACGACCGGCGTGGCCGCGTTGACCGTGGGCCCGCGCTGGCCGAAGGGGAAGCGCCAGCGGACCACACCCGCCCGAGGCTCGAGCAGGAGGCACGAGAGCCGCGTCACCATGAGCACGTGCGGCTCTCCCGCGACGTCCACGGCCACCGGTGCCGAGTAGCTCGCGGCCTCGGGCGTCTGCTGCCAGCGCGTGGTGCCCGTGTCGAGTGCGACGGCGACGATCCCGGCGTCGCCTCGGCCGCCGACGTTCACGATGACCTGGTCGCCGACGACGAGCGGCGTCGAGCCCGCGCCGAAGTAGCCCTCCGGCGCGGAGAACTCGCGGTGCGTGTCGCGCAGCCACTGCCGCCGGCCGGTCGCGAGGTCGTGCGCCGCGAGCACGCCCTGAGCGCCGCACGTGATCACGGTGCCCGCGTGGACGACCGGCGTGCACAAGGGCCCGGCGCCGCCGCCGACCTGCGGCTGGAATCGCGTGGGCCAGTCGGCCTTCCAGAGCGTCGCGCCCGTCGCTGCATCGAGCGCCTCGACGAC
>JBJTPA010000311.1:0-5052 GCA_046074885.1 Planctomycetaceae bacterium | reverse complement strand
GCCGAGGCCCACGTCCACGAGTGTGTCGAGGATCCGCGCCACCTGCGGCACGCCCTCGAAGAACCGCGCCGCGTCGGCGATGCTCATCTCCAGGACGTCGGCGATGCTCTTGCCGTGCCACTTGGCCTGCAGCGTCTCGCTCGCGTAGCGGCGGCCCTTGCACGTCTCGCACTCCACCCACACGTCGGGCAGGAAGTGCATCTCCACGCGGCGCTGCCCCAAGCCCTCGCAGGCCTCGCAGCGGCCGCCGGCCACGTTGAAGGAGAACGTCCGCGGCGTGAAGCCGCGGGTCCGCGACTCGGGCACCTTCGCGAACAGCTGCCGGATGTGGTCGAAGACGCCCGTGTACGTCGCCGGCGTCGACCCCGGCGTCGTGCCGATCGCCTCCTGGTCCACGAGGATCACCCGGTCGATCGCGTCGAGCCCCTTGATCGTGTGATGCTGGCCCGGCTGCTCGCGGGCGGCGTGGAGCCGGCGGGCCACCGCGCGCCAGAGCACCTCCAGGACGAGCGAGGTTTTTCCGGAGCCGCTCGGGCCGGTCACCGCGCACAAAACGCCCAGGGGAAACCTCACGTCGAGCCCCTGGAGCGTGCGGTGACGGATGCCGCGGACCTCGAGCCAGTCCTGCGGCTCACGGCGGCCACGCTCCCGCTTCCGCGAGAGCACCTCGTCGCAGGCCCGCTTCGGGCCGAGGTACGGACCGGTGACGCTCTGTTTCTGGGAGACGAGCCGGGCCGGCGGCGCGTGGGCCACGATCGTGCCTCCCTCCCGGCCGCTGCCCGGGCCGAAGTCGAGCGCCTCGTCGGCCGCCGCCACGACGTCGCGGTCGTGCTCCACCACCACGATGGTGTTGCCGAGGCCGCGCAGTTTTTGCAGCGCCGCGATGAGGCGGTGCGTGTCCCTGGGATGGAGGCCGATCGTCGGCTCGTCGAGGACATACAAAACGCCCGTCAATCCGCTGCCCACCTGCGCGGCCAGGCGGATCCGCTGCAGCTCGCCGCCCGAGAGACTGCCGGCCGGGCGGGCCATGTCGAGGTAGTCGAGGCCGACGTCCACGAGGAACTCGACCCGCGAGACGAGCTCGCGGAGGAGGTCGCCCGCGATCTTCGCATCGGCATCGACGAGGGTGACCGCCGAAAGCTCATGCAACAGGCGACCGAGCGGCATCCGGCACCAGACGTCGAGCGTGCGGCCCCAGAGCGTGACGGCGCTGGCGACGTCGGCGAGCCGGCTCCCGCCGCACTCGCTGCAGGGCACCTCGTCCATCACCGCATCGACCTTGCCGCGGAGGCCCGCCACGAGCCGCGCCGCCTCCTCGCAGGCGTTCTCGAGGCCCTTGAACTGGAAGGAGAAGAGAACGCGACCGGCGGCACCCTCACCCGGCCTGCGGCCACCCTCTCCCAATGGGAGAGGGCCGGGCGCTGTCTTCACCCCCTCTCCCCTTGGGAGAGGGTCGGGGTGAGGGTGGCCGCATGCATGATGCCGTCCATGTCGCTCCCGAACGTCGATCCACGTGTCGCCCGTGCCCTCGAAGAGCACCCGCTGCTGGAGGCCCGAGAGGTCGGCGAGCGGAACGTCGAGCGGCAGGTTCGTCGCCGCGCAGAGCGCTTCGAGCATCGCGCGGCCGATGGATTGTCCCGTCGGAGACTGGAGCGATGGCCAGAGATCGAGGGCGCCGGCGGCGAGCGAGAGCGACGGGTCGCGGACGAGCGCCGTGCGGTCCACGCCCGTCCGCGTGCCGAGGCCGTCGCAGCTCGGGCACCAGCCCAGCGGGCTGTTGAACGAGAACTGCCGCGGCTCGAGCGGCTTGAACCCGCGCCCGCAGCCCGGGCAGGCGAGCCGGCGGCTCAGCACCTCCACCGGCCAATCGGGCTCGTCGAGCGGCTTGCCGTCGTGGCCGTCGAGCGCGCGGGCCACGAGCATGGTGCCGCCCCCGGCGTCGAACGCCGCCTCCACGCTCTGCGCGAGCCGGCTGCGGTCCTTCAGGTCCGCGGTCACGCGGTCGATCACGATCTCGATCCGGCTCGACCGCTTGCGGTCGAGCGACGGGTTCTCGTCGAGCCGGACGGTGCGGCCGTCGATCCGGACGCGGACGTGGCCCGCGGCACGGAGGGCCGCGAAGAAGGCCTCCGGCGTCTGTCCCACGCGGAGCGCCGTCGGTGCGAGCAGCAGCAGCCGCGCCCCGGGGCCGAACTGCAAGAGCCGCTCGACGGTCTGGTCCACGCTTTGGCTTCCAACTGGCGTGCTACAGTCAGGGCAGTGCATCACGCCCAGCCGCGCGGCGAGCACCCGGAAGAAGTCGTACATCTCCGTGAGCGTGCCGACCGTGCTCCGCGGCGTGGCCCCCGTGGCCCGCTGCTCGATCGCCACCGCCGGCGCAAGCCCCTCGATCTTCTCGAACAGCGGCTTCGGCACCTGGCCCACGAACTGCCGGGCATAGGGCGAGAGGCTCTCGACGTAGCGCCGCTGCCCCTCGGCGTAGAGCGTGTCGAACGCCAGCGACGTTTTTCCCGAGCCGCTCGGCCCGCAGCAGACCGTCATGGCGCCCCGGGGAATGTCCGCATCGACGTGCTTCAGGTTGTGGAGGGCCGCGCCGCGGATCGTGATGTTCGGCGGCCCGGGATCGATCGACGTCTTCGTGACCGTGTCGAGCATCGCGGCCACCGCCGCGGCCGGATCGACGGCCTTCCGGCGGACCGCGGCCTTGCGGGGCGCGGCCTTCTTCCCGGCCCGTTTCCCGGCCGTGTCCTCCGCGGCCGCGAGCGCCGGCCCGAGCGCACGCCCGGTGTGGGACGCTTTCACTTTTGCGACCTTCTCGGGCGTCCCGGTGGCCACGATCTCGCCGCCCCCCGCGCCCCCCTCCGGCCCGAGGTCGATCACCCAGTCGGCCCGCTTCACGACGTCGAGGTTGTGCTCGACCACGAGCACCGTGTTGCCCGCCTCCACGAGCCGCTCGAGCACCGTGAGCAGCTGCCGCACGTCGGCCATGTGGAGGCCCGTCGTCGGCTCGTCGAGGATGTAGAGCGTTTTTCCCGTCGATCGCTTGGCCAACTCGCGGGAGAGTTTCACTCGCTGGGCCTCGCCGCCCGAGAGCGTGGGCGACGGCTGCCCGAGATGGAGGTAGTCGAGCCCCACGTCGTGGAGCGTCTGGAGCTTGCGCGCGATGTCGGGGGCGTCGGCGAAGACCTCGAGGGCGTCGCCGATCTCCATGTTCAACAGTTCCGCGACGTTCTTCCCCTTCCAGCGGACCTCGAGCGTGTCCTTCGCGAACCGGGCCCCGCCGCAGGTCTCGCAGGCCACCCACACGTCGGCAAGAAAATCCATGTCGAGGCGGACCGAGCCGTTGCCCTCGCAGGCCTCGCAGCGGCCGCCGGCCACGTTGAAGCTGAACCGCCCCGCCTTCCAGCCCCGCTTCTTCGCGTCGGGCAGCATCGTGAACAGGTCGCGGATGTCGTCCCAGACCTTCACGTACGTCGCCGGGTTGCTCCGCGGCGTGCGGCCGATCGGCGACTGGTCGATGACGATCACCTTGTCGATGTGCTCCGCGCCCTTGATCGCGTCGAAGGCTCCCGGGGTCGCGGCCTCGCTGCCGAGCCGGCGCCGCAACTCGGGCTCCAGCACGTCGCCCACGAGGGAGCTCTTGCCGCTGCCGCTGACGCCCGTGACGCAGACGAACAGCCCGAGCGGAATCTCGACGTCCACGCCCTTGAGGTTGTTGTGCCGGACGCCCTCGAGGACGAGCGATTTTCCGGTCGGCTTCCGCCTGGTCGCAGGGAGGGGGATCGAGTCGCGGCCGGCGAGAAAACCGCCCGTGACGCTGCGGTCGCTGGCCGCGACGTCGGCCGGCGTGCCTGCCGCCACGACCTCGCCGCCGCGCTTGCCGGGGCCCGGGCCGAAGTCCACCACCCAGTCGGCCGCGCGGATCGTGTCCTCGTCGTGCTCGACGACGACGACCGTGTTGCCCTTGTCGCGCAACTGCTCGAGCGCGCCCAGGAGCTTCGCGTTGTCGCGGGGGTGGAGGCCGATCGACGGCTCGTCGAGCACGTAGAGCACGCCCGAGAGCCCCGAGCCGATCTGCGCGGCCAGGCGGATCCGCTGGCTCTCGCCGCCGGAGAGCGTCGGCGCCTTGCGGTCGAGCGCCAGGTAGCCGAGTCCCACCTCGTCGAGGAACGCCAGCCGGCCGCGGATCTCCTTGAGGAGCTCGGCCGCGATCACGGCCTGCGTGCCGTCGAGGGCGAGGTCGGCGAGGAAGGATCGCGCGTCGGCGATCGGGAGGGCGCAGAGGGCGTCGAGGGAAAGTTCGCTGCCGGGCGAAGCACCCTCACCCGGCCTGCGGCCGGCCTCTCAACGAGGGAGAGGCGAAGATTTTCCTTTCACCCTCTCCCTCTGGGAGAGGGTCGGGGTGAGGGTGCCGTTCGCCCAGCCCTTCGCCCGGCTCGTGATCCGCACCGCGCGGGCCTGGGGCGAGAGCCGGGCGCCGTTGCAGACGTGGCACGGCGTCACGCTCATGTACTTCTCGATCATCCGGCGGATGATGCCGCTCTTGGCGTTCCGCCAGCGGTTGGCCAGGAGCGCGAGGAGGCCCTCGAACTTCGTCTTCGCACCACGCTCAGCCCGCCCCCGCTTCCACGAGAGTTTTATTTCCTCGAGGCCCGTGCCGTTGAGCCAGATTTTTCTCTGTGCCGGCGGGAGGTCCTTCCACGGCGTGTCGAGGAGCGTGCCGGGGGCGAGTTTCTTCTTCGCCTCCGCGTGCGCGGCCACCCCGTTGCAGAGCCGCCGCATCCAGCGGGGCATGTCGCGGAAGCCGCCGACGATGGCGAGCGCCCCCTTGCGGAGCGACTTGTCGGGTGCCACGACGAGCTTGGCGGGATCGATCCCGTAGATGTCGCCGAGGCCGTCGCAGGCCGGGCAGGCGCCCTGCGGGCTGTTGAAGCTGAAGAGCTGCGGCTCGGGCGTCGAGTAGCTCACGCCGCACTGCACGCAGGCGTAGCGGCTCGAGAGGATCAGGTCGTCGGCGTCGGCAGCCACCCCGTGGCCCTCGGCGGCCTGGCG
>JBJTPA010000310.1:0-22991 GCA_046074885.1 Planctomycetaceae bacterium | reverse complement strand
AGCACGTCGGACACCGTGATGCGAAGCCCACGAATGCAGGGCTTCCCACTCCGCTTGCCGGGCTCGACCGTGATGCGTTCAAGCAGTGCGGACGCCATGCCGCGATTCTATGTCACCCTTTTCCGGACAGCAAAACCTGCGAGCGGGGTGTCGGCGTGATGAACCTCGGCGACCCTTCCACGCGCTCATCAGGAGCCTCTGCATGCAAAATCCATGGCCTGATCCCCTCCCGCCGCCCGGAAAACCCCTATAAAACAAGCCTTCGGGCCCGTAGCTCAGTGGTTAGAGCAGGGGACTCATAATCCCTTGGTCGTGTGTTCGAATCACACCGGGCCTAGTTGTTTTTGACGATTTTGGGAGAGGACAAAGTGCTCTGACCAAATCCTGACCAAATGATCGAGGTTTGGCGACAGAGACGGGCCGAGTGGAACCTTCGATGGACGACCGCACCAACTTCTTCGTGGGCTGGGGAACGCTTGCCCTCATCAACGCGGGGCTGGCCCAGGGCAAGGGGCGGAGCGGTCTGGTCTGGTGTCTGCTCTCGTTGCTGCTCGGCCCGATAGCGACCTTCCTGATCGTCGTGCTCGGCCGGGTGCCTTCGGAGATTGAGTGAGTCAGGCCGCCCCCCGCCCCTCGCTCTGATAAGCGCCGCCATCCAACCCGGTCGGATTGAGCGCGGAGGGGTTTGGGTCTGAACCCCGGCAACATTCAACGCAACTCTACTTTCAGGCGGCGGTTGAGCGCTGTCGCAGCCTTCTCGAGCGTGCCGATCGTCACCGATGGGTTATCCGGGTCGAGCAGCCGATCGAGTGCAGCCCGGCTCGTCTTCATACGGCTCGCCATGGCAACTTTCGTCAGTCGCCGCCGCTTCATCTCCTTGGCGATCTGATGCGCAATGACTCGCTTCGTTGCCGTGGCCGTCGCAGTTTCGAGGAGACGTTCTGTCTGCAGGAAATGATCGAAACTGCTACCAAGGTGCTTCTTTTTCATGCGTCACTCCGATCGTAGTTGAGAGAGCCTTCGCTTCGCCGTCATGAGGTCGGCCGGGGGTGTCCGTTGCGATTTCTTCTGAAAGCCGTGCAGGAGAACCATCGTCTGCCCATCCACTGTGAACATCACTCTCGTAATGCCGGAACTGATCCGCGACCGGACCTCCCAGAGACCGCCCGCCAGTTTGCGAATCAGCGGCATTCCCATCGGCCATCCGAACTGGGCTGTCTTGATATCTTCCCCGACGGCTTTGCGGTCTTCCCGGGCCAGGCCTCGCAGCCAATCCCGCACTGGCTCACTGCCGGTCTCAGTGCGAAAGAACACGACCTCCAAAATCGGCCGTCGCGATCCGCGTCCATGGCCACCTGACACCATGTTCAGAGTGTATCACATGTGGTACATGGGTCAACGGCAGAATCGCATCCCGCTGCCCCGGCACCTGAGCCTGGGCATGAGACCCCGTGATGGGCTCCCGACGGCATGGAGTCGGATTGGGTGCGGATGGGTTTGGGTTTGAACCCAAAAGAGGCGATGTGAGACGATTCGTAGACGGTTCCGAGACGGTTTTGATACTGCCCGACTTTGTCCGAAACCGCAGTCTTGCACGGGCGACATCAAGAAGTGCCGGGTTTTTCGGCCAATCTCGCCGGAGCCTGCTTTCGTCCTCATAATCCCTTGGTCGTGTGTTCGAATCACACCGGGCCTACTTCCATTTTGGTGGTCCATGCGAGCGCTGCTGCGCCACGCGTTGCCAAAGGCTGGGGCATGCCCTTGAAGCGATTGCTGTTCGTATGTGTCGAGAATTCCAACCGCAGCCAGATGGCCGAGGCGTTCGCCCGCATGCACGGTGCCGGCCGGGTCGAGGCCGCGAGCGCGGGGTCGAAGCCCTCGGGACGCGTGAACCCGAAAGCCGTCGAGGCCATGAAGGAACTGGGCTACGACCTGACCACGCACGCCTCGACCGGGCTGGACGAGTTCAACGGGCAACACGTGGATGTCGCCGTGACCATGGGCTGCGGCGACGAATGCCCGCTTGTTCGAGCAGACCAGCGAGTCGACTGGAAGATTCCCGACCCGCGTGACATGACCCCCGAGGAGTTTCGGGGCGTTCGTGACCTGATCGAGCAGAAGGTGAAAGACCTCCTCGCCGCCCTCAAAGCCGCTCACTGAGGACCCGCAGATGACCGTCAAAGAGTTCCGCCACGCGCTCGACAGCAACCCGGGGGTGACGATGCACTGGATGCTGCCCGACAAGTCCTTCGTCCCGGCCCACTACCACATCACCGAGATCGGCAAGGCTCAAAAGGACTTCATCGACTGCGGCGGGACGATCCGGTCCACGAAGGCGTGCGTGCTGCAGGTCTGGGTGGCAAACGACGTCCATCACAGACTGGAGACCACGAAACTGGCGTCGATCATGCGAATCGCCGGCCCGTTGCTGCAGTCAGACGAGTTGCCGGTGGAGGTCGAGTACGAGGAGAGTGTGATTTCCCAGTACCCGATTGGTGGCATGGAAGTCACGCCGTCCGGGCTGCTCTTCTATCTCGGGACGAAGCACACGGCCTGCCTCGCACCGGAGAAGTGCAAGGTGGGCGACACAGGCTGCTGCTAGACGCCCCCGGCGGGCTCCCGTTCACCGCCGGTTCCCGCAGGCCTGCCCGCTGCGGCCGGCCGGCCGGCACGGTAGGAGGCGGAGGTCGTTGCCGGCGCCGGGCGTGATACGTCAAAATGGGGGGTTCGCCGCGTTGCCCAACCGCCGGCCCAGCCATGCCATTCACGCTCCATTCCGTCGCGAGTCTCACCGAGGTCATCGACCCCGCGGTCGAGTTCCTGCGCCGCGAGCGCGATCTCTTCGCGACGCCGCGGATCGTCGTGTCGAACGCGGGCACGCGGGCCTGGCTCTCGGCGGAACTGGCGACCCGGATGGGCGCGACCGATGCGGGCGACGGCGTCCTCGCCGGTGTCGACATCTGCTACCCGGGGTCACTCGCCCGGCTGCTCGAGCCGGCGGCCCTCCGCAATGACGATCCCTGGTCGGTCGACCGCCTCACCTTCGCGGTGCTGGGCGTGATCACCGACTCGGACGATCGCGCCGAACTCGTCGATCGGTTCGGCGGGCCGCTCCTTGCAGCCCGCGCGCTCGCCGAGCGGTTCGACGTCTACCACGTGCGGCGGCCGGAGATGATCCGGGCATGGGCCGAGGGCCGCGCGACGCAGAGCCCCACCGCGGAGCATCCGCTCGATGCCCCGCCGTTGCCCGCGACCGCGCTCGTGCAGTTTCGGGTCTGGCGCGCCGTGCGAGAGGCCCTGGGCGACGTGCCGCCGCCTCCATGCCGAACGCTCGCGGCGCCGGCCGAGACGGCATGCGACGTTTTCGTCGCCGGCCTCGAACGGCTCTCGGTCCGGCAGATCCAGTGGCTCGAGGCCCTCGCCGAGCGGGGCCGCGTCGAGGTCGTGCTCGTGCATCCGTCGGCGGCGCTGCATCGCCGCTGGGCGGCCTCGGCGCCGACCTCGACGCCCGGCCACGTGCCCGAGCGCCACGAGCAGCCGCGCGATCCGGGCGTCGATCCGCTCGTGTCGAGCTGGCTCCGCGGCGCCCGCGAGACCCAGTGGCTTCTCGCCTCGCAGGGGGTCGCGGTGCCGCCGCCCCCCGCCGCCGAGCGCCCGGCCGACGGCACGCTCCTCGAGCGCCTCGCGCACACGGTCACGCACGACCTCGTGGCCACGCCCGCGGCGGCCGACCCGCACGACGTCTCGATCCGCATCCACCGCTGCCACGGCCTCGGCCGGCAGGCCGAGGTGCTCCACGATGCCATCCTGCACGCCTTTCGCGAGCTTCCCGACCTGCGGCCCCACGAGGTCGCGATCGTGAGCCCGTGCATCGCGGAAGCCGCGCCGCACCTCGAGGCCGTGTTCGCACGCACGGTCGAGGGCGAAGGCGGCACGATGGCCGTGCCGCTCGTCGTCGCCGACCGCGACGTCCGCGAGCTCAGCTCGGGCGCCGAGCTGCTCACCGACCTGCTCGCGCTCGTGAGGTCGCGCTACTCCGTCGAGGCGATGCTCGCCGTCGCGGCCCATCCGCTCGTGCTCGCGCGGTTCGGGATCGACGACGACGGCACGGCCGTCTGGGACCGCTGCCTCGAGCGCACGAAAGTCCGCTGGGGACTCGACGCCGCGCAGCGACAAGGAGCGGGCCTCGACGCACCGGGCCTGCGGGCCCACACGTGGCGGCTCGGGCTCGAGCAGATGCTCCTCGGGGCCACGCTGCCCGACGCCGCGCCGCGCGAGGAGCTCGGCGGCGTCGTGCCGCTCGACGACCTCGATCCCGCGCAGATCGACGCCTTCGCCGCGCTCGTCACGATCGTCGGCGTCGTCGCCGACCTCGACGCCGCCACGGCCACCGACCGCCCCGTCGGCGCCTGGTGCGACCTGCTCCTGGCCGCGCTCGCGTCGCTCTGCGGCGCCGAGGCGGCGGACCTCGTCGATGCGATCCAGGAACTCGAGACCCTGCGGCGGGCCGCCAACCAGATCCCCGTCCCCTTCCACGACGTCAAGGCATTGCTCGGCGCCGCCCTCGACTCCGCGAGCGGCCGCCAGCCGCTCCGCACCGGCGCCGTCACCGCCACCTCGATGGTGCCGCTGCGGGGCGTGCCGTTCCGGGTCGTGGGCGTGATCGGCTACGACGACCGGGCCGTCACGGCCGGCGAGACCCGGAGCGACGACCTCGTCGCCGCCCAGGATCTGCTCGGTGACGTCGATCCGCGGCTCGAGGTCCGCCGCGGCCTGCTCGACTGCCTGCTCGCCGCCCGCGACCGCCTGATCGTCACCTGCACGGGCATGGACGTGGCCACGAACGCGACGCTGCCGCTCGTGACGCCGCTGGCCGAGCTCGTGGACTTCGCGCGGCGGCACGGCGTGGGCGAGGTGGAGCGGCACGGTGAGACGCACGCCGCGATCGAGGTGTTTCATCCGCGGCACGCCGTGAGCCCTGGCAACTTTATTGCTGGCACGCTGAACCCAAGAGTGGCCTGGAGCCACGACAACACGGCGCGCGCCGCGGCCCGCGCGCTCCGCCGGCCCGTGCCGGCCGCCACCACCGCCGCCGCGCGGCCGACGCCGCTCGTGACCGTCGAACTCGCGCGGATCGAGGAGATGCTCCACGATCCGCTCGCACCCTTCGTGCGCCGCACGCTCGACATCGACACCTGGCGCGACGACGCCGCCCAGCCGCCGGCGACGCTGCCGCTCACCCTCGCCCCGTGGGAGGAGCGGCGACTCACGGTCGACCTGCTCGATGTGCTGGCGGCGGGCCCCGGTGGCGCCGCGGCCGTCGCGGATGCGGTCGCCACCTGGGGCGCCGCGATGCAGGCCGGCGGCCGGCTCCCCTTCGGCACGTTCGGCGCCGCGAAGCGCGACGAGATCGCGACGGTCGCCGCCGGGCTCGTGGCCGCGGCCACGGAGGCGGGCCTGCCGATCGCGGCCGGCCGCACGCACGACGTCCGCCTGGCCCTCGGCCGCTTCCACGTCGTCGGCCACATCGCGGGGATGCACCAGGCCGCGGGACGGAT
Source organism: Planctomycetaceae bacterium (assembly GCA_046074885.1). Taxonomy (GTDB): domain Bacteria; phylum Planctomycetota; class Planctomycetia; order Pirellulales; family UBA1268; genus QWPN01. Next base: position 17,433 of record JBJTPA010000310.1, on the reverse strand, counting down.
GCTGCTCGTGCGGACCGAGCCGCTCGACGCCCGCCGCTTCCGCAAGCCGAAACTCTCGGCCGGTCTCTTGCTGCTGGCGGCCATCGCCGACGGCCTCGAGGTTCGCGAGGCGACCGTCATCGGCCGGCACGAGGACTGGGAGCCTGGTGCCGGAGGCCCGGTGACGATGGTCCGGTCGATCGCGGCCGATCCGGGCATCGGCGCCACCGAGGCCCGGCGGCGGCTCGAGCGGCTCTGCGAATTGGTCGAGCTCGCCGCAGCCGCCCCCCGTGGCTCCTTCGGCGACGCGGCGGCCGCAACCGTGGCCGACCCGTCCGGCGACGCCGGGCCCAAGGCGTTCGCGAAGTTTGTCAACGACGAGTATCGCTACCCGACGTCGCTCGAGCGAGAGGTGTACGGCCCGCGGCCCGAGTTCGGGCGGGTGTTCTTCCCCGGCTCGCCGGAGTTCGCCTTCCACGCGGCGCTCGCCGGGCTCGTGGAGATCGAGAGCGCGGGCGGCACGGAGTATGCGCTGCGATGAACGCCCCCCCCGACGCCCTCCCCCCCGCGCTCGATCTCGCCGCCGCCGGCGTCGTGGCCAACGGCCTCGTCGTGCTCGCGAGCGCCGGCACGGGGAAGACCTACTCCGTCGCCGCGCTCGTCGCCCGCTCGCTCGCGGAGGACGAGTCGCTCCGGATCGCGAACGTCCTGATCACGACCTACACGCGGAACGCCGCGGCCGAGCTCAAGGATCGCATCCGCCGCCGGCTCGCCGACACGGCTGCCGCGCTTGCCGGCCCCGACGACCGGCGGGATCCCCACGACGCGGTCCTCACCGCGCTCGCGGCCTGCGATCCCGACGAGCGCGCCCGGCGCGTCGAGCGGCTCGAGCGGGCGGCCGCGGAGTTCGACGCGGCGACGATCGGCACGATCCACTCCGTCTGCCACCGGGTGCTCGCCGCCTCCGGACAGGAGACGGGCGACCCGGGCGACGAGGACCTCACGGCCCGCATCGTGGACGAGGTGGTCAACGATTTCGTCGTCGAGGAGAGTGCGGCAGGCCGCGAGCACGACGAGGCACGCGTGGCGGCGCTCGTCCACGCGCTGCTCGGCGACCCGCACATCGAGCCCTGGTTCGACGCGGAGGAATACCCGGCCGCGGAGGATCGGCGGCGGCTCGAGCAGCTCCAGGCGGGCCTCGCGCGGTGCGTGCGGCGGGTCCAGGACCGCATGCGGGCGACGCCGAGCTTCAACGACCTCCTGCGGCGGGCCCGCGACGTGGTCGTCGATCCGGCGCAGGGGCCGCTCGTGGCGGATCTCAAGCGGCGCTACCGTGTGGCGATCGTGGACGAGGCGCAGGACACCGACGCGCTCCAGTGGGAGTTTTTCCTGGCGCTGTTTCCGCCGGGCGACCACGGCGACGGCCGGGCGCTCGTGGCGGTGGGCGACCCGAAGCAGTCGATCTACGGCTTCCGCGGCGCCGACGTCCGGGCGTTCGTGCGCTACACCGCGTCGAGCGGCGCGGCGGGCCGGCGCACGCTGACGACGAACCGGCGGTCGGACCAGCCGCTCCTCGCCGGACTGAACGCGGCGTTCGCGGAGGCGGAGTTCGGCGCCGGGATCGGCTACGTCGCGGTCCACGCCCCGGCCGACCGCCAGGCGTCGGCGCTCGCGGCCGGCGCGCCGGCCGAGTTCATCGACCTCGGCAACACCACCAACCAGGATCAGCTCGCCGTGTTCGCGTCCCGCAAGGTGATCGACGTGCTCGACGCCGTGCGGCTCGGGCCCGGCGGCCGCGCCGTCGCACCCGGCGAGGTCTGCGTGCTCGTGCGGGCGGCGGCGGTGGGCCAGAAGGTGCAGCAGGAACTCGCGCGGCACGGCGTCCGCGCGGTGACCGGCGGCACGTCGAGCGTGATGGAGAGCCCGCTGGCTGCCGACCTCCGCACGCTGCTCGAGGCCCTCGAGCGGCCGTCGAGCTTGGGGCGCATCCGTCGCGTTGCCGCCACCGCCTTCTTCGGCCGCTCGCTCCGCGACTCCGGCACCCTCGACGACGCGTCGCTCCTCGACGTGCAGGAGCGGGTCGTCACGCTCGCGCAGGCGCTGCGCCGCCACGGCATCGCGGCCGTCGGAGCCATGCTCGCCGGCGACGACGACGTCATGGCCCGGATCGCCGCCGGCGACTCGGGCGAGCGTAACGTCACCGACTTCGCCCACGTGATCGAGATCCTGCACACCCGGGGGCCGCGCGGCGGCTGCACGCCCGCCGAGGCCCTCGAGTTGTTCGCGGAGCTCTGCCGCACCGAGGCCACGACCGACACCGTGAGCCGGCGGGTCGAGAGCGATGCCGACGCCGTCACGATCATGACGATCCACAAGGCGAAGGGGCTCGAGTTTCCCTGCGTGATCGTGGCCGATCTCTGGAAGCACGCCGACAAGGCGAAGGCGACGCGGAAGCCCGCGGTCTTCTACGACGGTGAGCGGCGGCTCGTGGACGTGGGCTACGCCATCGCGGGCAATTCCGCGCGGGCGATCGCGCGGGTCCGCACGGCCCAGGACGAGGAGGCCCGCCGGCTGCTCTACGTGGCCGCCACCCGCGCCGAGCACCATGTGTCGATCCTGGTCGCGCGGCCCAAGACCGCGAGCCTGCTCCAGGAGACGCTCACGCTGCCGGACTCGCTGCGACCGGCGGCCGAACTGCCCGCGACGAAGCGGCCCGCGCCGGCGGCCGACGCAGGAACGCTCACCGTCGCCCCGGCGGCGGCGGTCGTGCGCACGTACCAGCGCGTCTCCTACACCGGCTTGGTCGCGCTGCGGTCGAGCCGCGGCGAGAGCCACTTCGCGCCGGAGGGGGGCGGCTACGACGAGGGGCCGGCCGCGGCCCGCGCGGACACCGGCGGCTTCGGCATCCCCGAGCTGCCCGGGGGCACCGCGGCCGGCCGTGTCATCCACGAGATCTTCGAGCAGGTCGATCCGACGCGGACGCCCCTCGACGCCGAGGTCCGGCGCGTCGTGCAGGAAAAGGCGTCGTCGGGGCTGCTCGCGCCGCACCACGAGAGCCTCGCGCGGATCGTGACCGAATCACTCCAGACGCCCTGGGGCGGGCCGTTCGGCGACGTGTCGTTCGCGCAGATCGCGCCGGCCGACCGGCTCGCGGAGGCGGGGTTCGAGATGGCGCTCGCGTCGCTCGCCGCGGGTGTCCAAGCCAGCCGCATCGGCCGTGTGCTCGGCCGCGCGCTCGCCGGCCGGCCCGACGATCCGCTCGCCCCCTACGCCCGGCTGCTCGCAGCCCCCGCGTTCGACATCCCCGTGGGCGGCATGCTCAACGGGTCGATCGACGCGATCGTGCGGCTGCCGGGGTCCACCCCCGCCGCGCCGCGGCTCGCGATCTGCGACTACAAGAGCAACAGGCTTCACGCGGCCGGCGCGGCTCGGCCGCTCGACGCCTACGATCAGCCCGGAGTCCTCGCGGAAATGGCGGCGCACCACTACCCGCTGCAGGCCCTCCTCTACGGCACCGCCGTCTTCCGCTGGCTCCGCTGGCGGGCGCCCGCGGCCGATCCCGACGACTGCATCCAGGGCGTCGTCTACGCGTTCATCCGCGGCATGAAGGGCCCGGCGACACCGACCGACGCCCGGGGCCGCCGGCACGGCGTGTTCACCTGGCAGGCGCCCCGCGGGCTGTGGGCCGCGCTCAGCGACCTTCTCGCCGGCAAGGAGGCCGCGGCATGACGATCCCGCCGCCACTGCTTCCGTATCTCGCGTCCGGTGCGATCACCGAGACCGACGTCGCCGCGGCGGCGTTGCTCATCGACGTCGCCCGCCGCGACGCCGCCGGCCGCGGGGAGCACTGCGACCCGTCGCCCGTCGCCTGGCTGGGCATGTGCCTGGCCCTGCGGACGCCCCGCGACGGCCACACCTGCGTCGATCTCGAGAGCGCCCGCGAGTGGGCCGGCGACGTCGATCTTCAAGCGGCCGAACAGCCGCCGTGGCCCGCGACGGCCGCGGAGTGGCGAGCGGGGCTCGCCGCGGTCGCACCGCTCGTCGGCGCACCAGGCGACCGCACGCCGTTCATCCTCGACGGCCCGCGGCTCTACCTCGCGCGGTCGCTCGCCGAGGAGGAGGGGATCGCACGGGTGATCCGCGGCGACTCCGGCGTGGACGTGAAGATCCTGCTCGGCGGGCCGGGCACCGGGAAGACGACGACGGTGGCGGCCGACTTGGTGCGGCGGTTCGCCGAGCACCGCCCGCGGCCCCGGCTGGCACTCGCAGCCCCCACCGCGAAGGCCGCCGCGCGGATGACCGCCGTGCTGCGGGCCCGGTGCGCCGACGAAGAGGCGCTCGCGGAACTCGGTGTCGCCGTGAACCCGGAGGTCCGCGAGGCCGTGCGGGCCGCGGTGGCCGCGGCCCCGGCCACGACCGTCCACAAGCTGCTCGGCGCGAACCCCCACGGCCGGCGGCTGTTCACCTTCGACGCTGGCAATCCGCTGCCCTACGACCTCGTGATCGTGGACGAGTGCTCGATGCTCTCGAGCTCGCTCATGTACCGGCTCCTGGCTGCGGTCGCCCCCGGCAGCGGGCTGCGGCTCGTGGGCGATCCCGATCAGCTCGTGAGCGTCGAGGCGGGCTCGGTGCTCGCCGACATCCGCGAGATCGCCGCCGCCGAGGGCTGGGAGGCGGCCGGGCGGGCTCGGACGCTGACGGAGCAGCGGCGCTTCCGCGATGCCCCGGAGATCGGCAGGCTCGCCGCGGCGATCCGCGCGGGCCGGGCCGCCGACGCGCTCGACGTGCTCGGCGGCGCGACGGCCCACGTCACCTGGGTGCGATCCGGCAAGCCGCAGGACGTCGAGGCGGTCGTCGAGATGGTCGGCGCCGAGGCCCGCGACCTGTGCGCCGCCGCCGCCCGCCGTGCCAGCGACGTGCTCGCCCGGAAGGAGCGGATCCAGGTGCTCTGTGCGAACCGCGACGGGCCGCTCGGCGTGGCGGGGTGGAACCGACGGATCGAGTCGCGGCTCGGCGACCCCGCCCGCGCCCAGTGGTACGCCGGCCGCCCCGTGATGGTGACCCGCAACAACCGCGGGCTCGGACTCGCGAACGGCGACGTCGGCGTGGTCGTGCCGGGTGTCGGCGGCCGCATGGAGGGCGTGTTCGACGCCGACACCACGCCGGTCCGTGTGCCGGTCGCCCGCCTCGAGGACGTGGCCACGGTCCACGCGCTCACGATCCACAAGAGCCAGGGCTCGGAGTACGACCACGTCGTGGTGGTCCTGCCCGACCGGGCCAGCCGGCTCCTCACCCGTGAACTGCTCTACACGGCCGTGACACGCGGCCGGAAGCACGTGACCGTGATCGGCGGTGAGGCCGTGATCTCGGCCGCGATCGAGCGGCCGATCCGCCGCGCCACCGGACTCGCCGGCCGGCTCCGCGTCTCCTGACGGGTTGCGCTGCATCCGCGCCGCCCGCCTCGCGCGGGCCGCAGGTGCGCGACGGGGTTCGCGATGTGCCGCCCCGCCGGGGTTTTGGCGCCCGTTTTGGCGTGGCTTTGGCGGCCCACGGTCGTCATGATCCCGCCCCCCCGCGGCTGCGTCCCGCCGCGGCACCGCCGCGAGATCGCCGCCCCATGGCACCGCCCGCCCCCGCGCCGCTCGGCATCGCCGCGATCGCGATCCATCGCCCGGCGTGGGAACTCGACAACGCCTGGTTCGGTGACACGCTGCCGCGGAAGTTCACGCACCACACCGGCATCGAGGCCCGCGGCATCTCGCTCGACGACGAGGTGACGATGGGGCTGCGGGCCGTCCGCAAGCTGCAGCGGGAGACGGGCTGCGACCCGGCCCGCTGCCGGGGGCTCGTGTTCGTGTCGCCGTCCTTCATCCCGCCCTCGGTCGCCCGCCGCGACCTGCCCCCCGACCGCGTCGCCGCCGAGCGGCCCGGCCGCGCCGCCCGCACGCTCGCCCGGCTCCTCGGCACGACCCGCTGCCGCACCGTCGGCATCAACTGGTTCTGCTGCGGCTACAGCCGCGCCCTCGACCTCGTCCGCCGCCGCTGGGCCCCGCGGCTCGCGCTCGACGCCGACGACTTCCTGCTCGTGGTGGTGGCCACGCGGATCAGCCGCATCACCGACTACTCGTGCGGGCAGACCGCGGGCCTGTTCGGCGACATGGCCTCGGCCACGCTCGTGGCCCCGGTGGCCGGCCGCCGTCATCCGGTCCACTTCGAGATCCTGCACGCCGCCGCCGAGAAGGTGCCCGCGGAGAAGCCGGCCTTCGACTTCCACGTCGGCCGCGACGTGCCGCTGCCGGCCCCCGACGGCGGCCGTGACGTCGCGGCCGAGCGGCTCGTCTACTCGATCGACGGCATGGCGATCGCGGAGATCGCGCCGCGGGCGATGGCCGCCGCGGTGAGCGACTCACTCGCGGCCGCAGGCCGCGTCGGCGCCGATATCGACTTCGTCGTGCCCCACCAGGCGGGCACGGGGATCGTCCGCTTCCTCGGCATGCAGCTCGAGTCGCTCGGCGTCCACGGCGAACTTGTCGGCGGGCTCATGCGGCGCACCGGCAACGTGAGCGCCTGCTCTGTGCCCCATGCGCTCAAGGAATCGTGGGGCCGACTGCGGGGCCTCGTCGCCTGCCCGACTGCGGCGGTCGGCTCGCCCGGCCGGCCCGAGGCGCTCCGTGGGTGCGTCCTGCTGCGGAGCACGCCGCACCACGATCGCAAGCCCGCGGTCGCCGCCTGACGCCGGGGCCATGTCGACGCACGGCCGCAGGTGCAATCCGTGGTCCGGTTGCCTCGCAACCGGATTTCGCTGCCGCTCAACGGGCCGGATTCCAGTCGCGAGGCGACTGGGCCACGAAACGAAGCGATCGCGCCAGCGCGAGGCTCATGCGGGAGCCGTATCAGCCCTCGCCCCCGGGCTCGCCCTTCCGGCGCTGGGGCCCCGCGGCGTCGTGCCGGCGGAACACCGCCACGACGTCCTCGATCGGCACCACGTAGAGCAGGTTGTCGGGCTCGAAGTCCACGGGGATCGAGTTCTTGGGGTGGAAGAGCACCTTGTCGTACTTCTCGATGGGGAAGTCGGCGTCGCGCGCCACCTGCAGGCTCACCTCGACGACGCGGCCGGTGATCGTGGGGATCTCGGCCTGGTCTGGGAGCACGATCCCGCCGCGGGTGGTCGTGCGGCTCTCGTCCTTGCGGATCAGCACCCGCATCCCCAGCGGCTCGACGAACTCGTCCATGGGCGTCTCCTCATGCCGCGTCACATCGCGCCGCGGGATTCCAGCAGGCTCACGATCGCGTCCACGCACCGGCCCACGGGCCACTCGTGCGTCGGCAGCACGAGGTCGGGCTTCGCCGGGGGCTCGTACGGCGCCGAGACGCCGGGGAAATTGGCGATCTGCCCCGAGTCGGCGAGCGCGTAGTGGCCGTCGGCGTCGCGGGTGCGGCAGACCTCCGCCGGCGCCGCGAGGTGCACGACGAGGAACCGGTCGCGGCCCACCCGCTCGGCGGCCTTCTGCCTGACGGCCTCGTCGGGCGCCAGGAACGCGGCGAGCACGATGATGCCCGCCTCGTTGAAGAGCCGGGCCACCTCGACACTGCGGCGAAGGTTCTCGCTCCGCTCGTCGGCCGAGAAGCCGAGGTCGCGGCTGATGCCCAGCCGCATCTCCTGGCCGTCGAGCACGGCGACGGCCCGCCCCATGTCGAAGAGCCGCCGCTCGACGGCCCGGGCGAGGGTCGTCTTGCCGGAGCCCGTGAGGCCGGTGAGCAGGAGCGTGACGGGCGTCTGCCCGAAGCGGGCGGTCCGCTCCTCGGCGGTCACGGCGCTCGACGTCGCATGCAGGTTCGTGGCGGCCGCCTCGTCGTCCCAGTGGTCCTTGCGGCCGTCCTCCGGCTCGCGGTCGAGGATCATGCCGGCGGCCACGGTGGCGTTCGTGAGCCGGTCGATCATGATGAAGCCGCCGGTGGCGCGGTTGCGGCGGTAGGCGTCGAACGCGATCGGCGCGGTGAGCGTGATCGAGCAGCGGCCGATCTCGTTGAGGGCGAGCGCCGGGGCCGGCTGGCGGTGGAGCGTGTTGACGTCCACCCGGTAGCGGAGCGTGCTCACGGCGCCCGGCACGACCTTCGTCGTCTGCTTGAAGAGGTACTGCTTGCCGGGCACGAGCGGCTCCTCGCTCATCCACACGATCGTGGCGTCGAAGCGGTGGTCCACTTTCGGCACGTTGCCGGGCCGCACGAGCATGTCGCCGCGGCTCGAGTCGATCTCGTCATCGAGCGTGAGCGTCACCGACTGCGGGGCGAAGGCCTCCTCGAGCTCGCCGTCGAAGGTCACGATCTGCTTGACGCGGCTCTTCTTCCGCGACGGCAGCGACATCACCTCGTCGCCCCGGCGGATGATGCCGGAGGCCAGCGTGCCGGCGAACCCGCGGAAGTCGAGGTTCGGCCGCAGCACGAGCTGCACCGGGAACCGGAAGTCCTCCATGTTGCGGTCGGAGCCGATGTAGACGGTCTCCAGGAGCGGCATGAGGGGCGTGCCGGTGTACCAGGGCATGTTGGGGCTCTGCGTGACGACGTTGTCCCCCTTGAGCGCCGAGATCGGCATGAAGTGGACGTCGGGCAGCTCGAGCCGCGACGCGAAGTCGGCGTAGTCGCCCCGGATCCGCTCGAAGGCGGCCTGGTCGTAGCCCACGATGTCCATCTTGTTGATCGCCACCACGATGTGGCGGATGCCGAGCAGCGACACGATGAAGGAGTGCCGCTTCGTCTGCGGAAGCACCCCGTGCCGGGCGTCCACGAGGATGATGGCGAGGTCCGCCGTCGAGGCCCCGGTGGCCATGTTCCGCGTGTACTGCTCGTGGCCGGGCGTGTCGGCGATGATGAATTTTCGCTTGTCGGTCGAGAAGTAGCGGTAGGCGACGTCGATCGTGATCCCCTGCTGCCGCTCGTCCTCGAGGCCGTCGGTGAAGAGCGCGAGGTCCACCTCCTCGCCGGTCGTGCCGTAGCGGCTGGTGTCCTTCCTGATCGCGGCGAGTTGGTCCTCGTAGATCATCTTCGACTCGTAGAAGAGCCGGCCGATGAGCGTGCTCTTCCCGTCGTCCACGCTGCCGCAGGTGATGAAGCGGAGCAGTTCCTTGCGCTCGTGCTGCGCGAGGTACTCGTCGATGTTCGTGGCGATCAGGGCTGACTGATGTGACATGTTCGTCGGGCTTTTCAGTTCTCATCACGGCCGCAAGGGCCGTTCAGCGGCCGCGGGCGGAGCCGCGGTCCGCTGCAACGGCCGGAGACGACGTCAAAAGTATCCCTCGCGCTTCTTCTTCTCCATCGAGCCCGCCTCGTCGGTGTCGATGAGCCGGCCCTGCCGCTCCGAGAACGTCGTGAGCAGCATCTCCTGGATGATCTCGGGGAGCGTCGTGGCATTGGAATCCACCGCCCCGGAGAGCGGGTAGCAGCCGAGCGTGCGGAACCGCACGCGGCGCATCTCCGGCTTCTCGCCCGGCTTCATCGGCAGCCGGTCGTCATCCACCATGATCATCACGCCATCGCGCCACACGATCGGCCGCTCTGCCGCGAAGTAGAGTGGCACGATCGGGATGTTCTCGAGGTGGATGTACTGCCAGACGTCGAGCTCGGTCCAGTTCGAGAGCGGGAACACGCGGATGCTCTCGTTCTTCCGCACCTTCGTGTTGTAGAGGTTCCAGAGCTCGGGCCGCTGGTTCTTGGGGTCCCAGCGGTGGAATTCGTCGCGGAATGAGAAGACCCGCTCCTTGGCCCGGCTCTTCTCCTCGTCGCGGCGGGCGCCGCCGAAGGCGGCGTCGAAGCGGTACTTGTCGAGCGCCTGCCGGAGGGCCTGCGTCTTCATCACGTCGGTGTGGACCTTGCTGCCGTGCGTGATGGGATTGACGCCGGCCTTTCGGCCCTCCTCGTTCGTGTAGACGAGGAGCTTGAAGCCGAGCTGCTTGGCGACGTACTCGTCGCGGAGCTTGTACATGTCCCGGAACTTCCAGGTCGTATCGACGTGGAGCAGCGGGAACGGGGGCTTCGCGGGGTAGAAGGCCTTCTCGGCGAGGCGGACCATGACCGCCGAGTCCTTCCCGATGGAGTAGAGCATCACCGGGTTCTCGAACTCGGCCGCCACCTCCCGGATGATGTGGATGCTCTCGGCCTCGAGCTGGCGGAGGTGGGTGAGGTGGTAGGACGACATCGGCGGGCGGCGGGCGGCGGGGGTCGAACACCGTCAATCTAGGCAAAACCCGCCCCGGGGCGACAGGCGGACCCGCGCGGAACCGGCCCCGCGACGATTGTTCGCGGTTTCCGGCGGCGGAGGCGATACTGGGGAGCCGTGCCGGATGCCGCCCCCGTCGAACAGGAGTTCGAGCCGCGATGAAGACGACGAAGACCCCGATCGCGACCTGCCCGTGGGCCCGCCGGATCGGTCGAGCCGCGCTCCTGGCCGCCTGCCTCGTGCCCGCTGCCGCCGACGCCCGCCCGCGCGACGGGAAGGTCGTCGTGCGGCCCAACCGCGTCGTCGTCGTGCCACCCCGCGGCACGGTGCTCGCGCCGCTGCCGGCCGTGATCCCGACCCCGGCCGTGGCTGCGGCGGCGATCCCCACGCCAATGGCCGCGGTCGTTCCCGCGCCGCGGCTGCTCGCGCCCCGGCGGGTCGTCGTGGTCGCGGCCGTGCCGATCACCCCGCCGCCGCTCGTGGCCCCCGACGTGCGGCAGGCGGACGGCGAGGAGGACGTCGTCCCGGCGCCGGTGTCGCCCGGCGCGTTCCGCTCGCCGGCGCCTGCGCCGCGTTCCGCACCAACACCCCGGCCCGTCCCGTCACCGCCTCCCGCACCGGCACCCACGCCTCCTCCCGCGCCGGTTGCCACCCCTGCACCGCCGTCCGTGATCGTGCATCCGCCGATCGAGGTCCTGCCCACGCCGTGACGCGGCTCGGGGCTGCCCACGCCCTCTCGCCGGACGTTCGCCGTGGTCTTCCAGACCTCGGCTCACTGCGTGTCCGCTCGAGGGCATGGGCAGCCCCTCGCGGAAATGGTGCCTCCTAACCGCCGTCAGCCAAAGTCATCGCGAAGTTCGTCGGCCTGGCGGCGGATCGTGCGGAGTTCGGCGGCGTCCTTCCGTGCGACGTTCTTGAGCTGCATCGTCATCCGCTGGTTGCGGGCCAGCAGCTTGTGGTGGCGGGCCAGAAAATCCCAGTAGAGGGTCGTGAACGGGCAGGCGTCGGGGCCGCTCGCCCGCTTGGGGTCGAACCGGCAGCCCTGGCAGGCGTTGCTCATCCGGTCGATGTAGGCGCCGGTCGCGCAGTAGGGCTTCGACGCCATCACGCCGCCGTCGGCGAACTGGCTCATCCCGAGCGTGTTGGGCAGTTCGACCCACTCGACCGCATCCACGTACACGGCGAGATACCAGCGGTGCACGTCCTGCGGCCTGACGCCCGCGAGCAGCGCGAAGAGACCCGTCACCATGAGCCGCTGGATGTGGTGGGCGTAGCCGAACCGCAGCGTCTGCCCGATCGCGTCCTTGAGGCAGTTCATCTCCGTCTCGGCGGTCCAATAGAAGGAGGGCAGCGGCCGGTCGGCGCCGAGGGCGTTTCGTGACTCGTACTCCGGCATGAAGTGCCAGTAGATGCCGCGGACGTACTCCCGCCAGCCGATCACCTGCCGAATGAAGCCCTCCGCCGCCTCGAGCGGGATTTTTTTTGTTCGATACGCCTTCTCCGCGGCCGCGACGACGTCGCGCGGGCCGAGGAGCTTCATGTTCATCGCCTGCGAGAGCCGCGAGTGCCAGAGCCACGGCTCGCCCGTCCACATGGCGTCCTGGTAGAGGCCGAAGTTCCCGAGCCGGTGGGCCACGAAGTCGTCGAGCGCGGCCCTCGCGTCGGCGGGCGTCACCGGCCAGTCGAAGTCGGCGAGGCTGCCGGGGTGCGTCGCGAACCGCGCGCCCACGAGGTCGAGCACACCCCGCGTGATCGCGTCGGGCGGAAACCGAACCGGCGGCGGCACGTGTCCCGGCCCGGTCTTCGGAAACGCCCCCCGGTTCTCCGCGTCGAAGTTCCAGCGGCCGCCGGCGGGTTCGCCGTCGTCCATGAGGACAGAAAACTTCTCCCGCAGCGGGCGGTAAAAGTATTCGAGCCGCAGCTGCTTCCGTCCCCTGGCATGCGCCGCGAACTCGTCGCGCGAGCAGTAAAAGTGGCGGTCGGGGCGGATCTCGAGCGGGATGCCGGCCTCCTGCGATGCCGCCTCGAGCGCCGCCCGCACCCGCCACTCGCCCGGCTCGACGATGACCAATTTTTCCGGGAGCCGGCCGGCCTTCCGGTCGCGCGCCAGGCTCGCGGCCAGTGCCGCCGCGAGTGACTCGGGCTCGCCCTTCGCGGCCCGAGCCGCGAGTGCGGTGTAGTCCACGTCGATCCGCTCCGCGCGGAGCGCGTCGCGGAAGTGCCGCATCGCGGCCAAGAACACGGCGATCCGCGCCTTGTGGGTCCAGACGTGGGTGGATTCCTCGGCCACTTCCGCCATCCACGCGCGATCTTTCGTGCGGTCGAAGCCGTCGAACGCCGCGCTTCCGCGGTCGAGCTGGTCGCCGAGGACGAGGACGAGGTGTCTGGTCATGGCTGACGCTCGCGCGGATCCCGTGGGGCTCCGCATCGTACAATCCAGGCACGTTCGGAATGTCGAGGTGTCACTCGTGCGTGAATCCCCCGAATCCGTCGTCGCGCGGCTGACGAGCGGCATGCACGTCTTCGTGCACGGGGCCGCGGCCACGCCCACGCCCCTGCTCGAGGCCCTCTCCCGGCGGACCGACCTGGCCGACGTCCGCCTCTGGCACCTGCACCTCGAGGGCCCGACGCCCTTCACGGCGCCCGAGCACGCGAGGCGGTTCCGCTCCGTCTCGCTCTTCACCGGCCCGGGCCTCCGCGGCCCGGTGGCCGAAGGCCGCGCCGACTTCGTGCCGATCTTCCTGTCCGACATCCCGGGGCTGTTCACCACAGGAACGGTAAAACTCGACGCGGCGATCGTGCAGGTGTCGCCGCCAGACCGCCACGGCTACTGCTCGCTCGGCACATCGTGCGACACCGCGCGGGCCGCGATCGACTCCGCGTCGCTCGTGCTCGCCGAGGTGAACGCGCGGATGCCGCGAACGCACGGCAACACGGCGGTGCCGCTGTCACGGCTTACCGCGTTCTGCGAGACCGACCGGCCGTTGCCGGAGCACGCGCCGTCGGCCGGCGGCGAGGTCGAGGCCAGGATCGGGGAGCACGTGGCCGCGCTGGTGGAGGACCGGGCCTGCCTGCAGATGGGGATCGGCGCGATCCCCGACGCGGTGCTCGCGCGGCTGAAGGACCACCGCGATCTCGGCGTCCACACGGAGATGTTCTCCGACGGCGTGATCGATCTCGTCGAGGCGGGCGTCGTGACGAACCGATTCAAGTCCATCAGCCCGGGCCGCATCGTGACGAGCTTCGTGGTCGGCTCGCGGCGGCTCTACGACTTCGTGGACGACAACCCGCTCGTCGAGTTCCATCCCTGCGACAAGACGAACGACACGAACGCCATCCGCAAGCTCGAGCGGATGGTGGCGCTCAACTCGGCGCTCGAGGTGGACCTCACGGGCCAGGTCTGCGCCGACTCGATCGGCCACCGGATCTATTCCGGCATCGGCGGCCAGATGGACTTCATGCGGGGTGCGGCGATGAGCAGGGGAGGCAAACCGATCATCGCCTTGCCGTCCACGGCAGCCGACGGCACCGTGTCGCGTATCGTGCCGGAATTGAAGGCCGGGGCGGGCGTGGTCACGACCCGCGGCCACGTGCACTGGGTGGTGACGGAATTCGGCGCCGTGAACCTCCACGGCACGTCGCTCGTGGAGCGGGGAAAACTCCTGGCCTCGATCGCCCATCCCGCGTTTCGGGCAGGCCTGCTGGCAAGCCTCCGCGACCTCCACCGGCTCGGTTGAATCCGGCCGGCGGGCCGCGCCGCCGCGCGTTGTCGCCGTCGGCGGCCGGCGGTTTGACCGCGGCCCTCGCCTGAGCGACACTCCAGCCACCGGGCACCGACACGCCCCGACGGAGGCGAGGAACGATGGACCGACGGCGTTCGCGGACCGCGGCATTCACGATCGTCGAGTTGCTCGTGGTGGTGGCGATCATCGGCCTCCTCGTCGGCCTCCTCCTGCCGGCCGTGCAGGCGGCCCGCGAGTCGGCGCGGCGGACGCTGTGCACGTCGAACCTCCGCCAGGTCGGCATCGCGCTGCACCACCACCACGACCACGCCGGCAGGTTTCCGGCAGGCTGGATCGGCGCCGCACGGGGCCAGGCGCCGCCGCAGGACGCCGACGAGCTGCCCGGCTGGGGCTGGGCCGCCAGCCTCCTGCCCCAGGTCGAGGAGCAACGGGTCTTCGACTCGATCCGCTTCGACCGGCCCGCCTTCAACCCCGCCGCGCCCGACGTGCACGCCTCCGAGCGCACCCGGGTCGTCGCCGTCTTCCTCTGTCCGTCCGACGTGACCGGGCCCGGCGAGATCGGCGGCGGGCTCTTCGGCATCGGCATCGACGACGGGCGGGAGGAGCACGACCACGCCGACGACGCCGACCACGCGGACGACCACGCCGACGAGGAGCACGGCTTCCACCCCGTGGACGGCCCGGAGATGGGCGTGCTCTGCGACCTCGCCAAGGCCAACTTCGTCGGCAACTTCGGCAGCCGGGTCGAGATCGAGGAGAGTCCCGCCGGCGGCGACGGCGTCTTCTTTCGCAACAGCAGGATCGGGTTCCGCAATGTCCTCGATGGGGCCGCGCAGACAATCGTCGTGGGCGAACGAAGCTCCCGGCTCGGCTGCAGCACGTGGGTCGGCGCAATCCCCGGCGCCGAGGCTTTCCGCGAACGGATCGTGGCCGAGGGGGACCACCCGCCCAACGCCGGCGACCACTTCGCCGACTACGGGAGCGGCCACCCGGGCGGGGCGAATTTCCTGTTCGGCGACGCCTCGGTCCAGTTCCTCTCCAATGGCATCGACGAGGCGGTCTTCCAGGCCCTCTGCACCCGCGACGGCGGCGAGGCCGCGGGGCGACCGTGAATTCCGGTTAGCCCCGCCCGACCGCTGCGGTTTCCCCCATCGGCATGCTGCCGTGCAGCCTTTGCCGCCAGGGAGGCCCCATGATCGCCGCCGCCATCCCCGCCCGTCGGGCGGGTTCCCTCCGGATCGCCACCAACCGGCCCGCTTCCAGCCCATCGGCCCTCCGGGCCCGCCGCGAGGCATTCTTCGCCCGCGACATCGACTACGTGCCGTGCCGGGCGTTCTTGAAACATGATGCCGAGCGGCTCGCCTCCGCCCCGCCGGCCGACGCGGCCGTGCCGCTCGACCGGTCCGGCGTCGAGCCGCCCCGCGGGGCGGGACTCACGCCCTACCTCGCGAGCCTCTACAGGACGCGGCTGCTGACGAAGGACGAGGAGCAGTTTTATTTTCGGCGGATGAACTGGCTGAAGTTCCGCGCCGCGGCCGACCGCGGCCGGCTCGACCGCCGTCGCGCCACCGCCCGACAGATGGACCGCATCGAGGGCTTCCTTGCCGAGGCCGACACCGTGAAGGCGATCCTCGTCACATCGAACCTGCGGCTCGTCGTGTCGATCGCCAAGAAGTTCTCGGACCCCGCTTGGTCGTTCGAGGATCTCGTCAGCGAGGGCAATGTCGCCCTCATGCGGGCGGTGGAAAAATTCAACTTCGCGCTCGGCAACCGGTTCAGCACCTACGCCACCTACGCGATCCAGCGGCACTTCTTCCGGCTCTCGCAACGCGGCAGGAAGTTCCGGGCCCGGTTCACGAGCGACGACTCGGCGCTGGCGGGCCGGGCGGCCGAGGCGCCGGCCGATCCGCAGCCCACGGCCGAGCAGCTCGCGGGCCTCAAGACCCTGTTCGCGGGGTTCCTGGCGGAGCTCGAGCCCCGCGAGCGCCGCATCGTGGTGGCCCGCTTCGGCTTCGACGGCAAGGCCCCGCGGACCTTCCGCGAACTCGGCTCCCAGATGGGAGTCTGCAAGGAGCGGATCCGTCAGATCCAGGGCCGGGCCATGGAGAAATTGAAGGCGCTCGCGGCCGAGGCGCGGCTCGAGCAGACGGTGGGCGACTGGCTGTAGCGGCGGGTTTCGCGGGCCGGCCGGGGGCGTGGTATCCTCCCCGCCATGCACACCACCTCCGCGCCCGCGCCGACGTTCCGCCTCTGGCTGATGATGGTCCTGGAGTTCGCGATCTGGGGCGCGTGGCTGCCCCTGATCTGGGGCTACATGGGCAAGGACGGCCTCGCCTTCACCGACTCCCAGATCGCCTGGGTGGGCAGCGCCTTCGCCATCGCCTCGATCGTCGGCATCTTCTTCTCGAGCCAGTTCGCCGACCGCACGTTCGCGGCCGAGAAGTTCATGGCCTTCAGCCACCTGGTCGGCGGCCTGGCGATCCTCGGCATGTACTGGGCCAAGGACTTTCCGACGTTCTTCGGGCTCATGCTCGTCCACGCCCTGCTCTACGTGCCCACGATCTCGGTCTCCAACTCGATCGCGTTCACCCACATGCAGAACGCCCAGAAGGAATTCGGCCTCGTGCGCATGGGAGGCACGATCGGCTGGATCCTCGCCGCCTGGCCGCTGTTCTTCGTCCTCGAGGGCAAGAGTGGCGCCGAGGCCGCCATGGCCAAGGGCAATGTCTTTCTCGTGGCCGGCATCACGTCGCTCGCGCTCGCCGCCTACAGCCTCTTCCTCCCGCACACGCCCCCGAAGAAGGCGGCGGCCGGCGACGGCAGCATCGCCTGGCTCAAGGCGACCGGGTTCCTCGCATATCCCTACCTGCTCGTGCTGTTCCTCGTCACGTTCGTGGACGCCGTCATCCACAACGGCTACTTCGTGATGGCCGGGGGCTTCCTGGAGAGCAAAACGGTCGGAATTCCGCAGCAGTGGATCATGCCCGTGATGAGCATCGGCCAGGTGGCCGAGATCCTCACGATGGCCGTGCTCGGCGGCGTGCTCGCGAAGCTCGGCTGGAAGACGACGATGATCCTCGGCATCCTCGGCCACGCGGCCCGCTTCGCCGTGTTCGCCTTCCTCCCGCAAAACCAGGCGGTGATCATCGCCGTGCAGGTGCTCCACGGCATCTGCTACGCCTTCTTCTTCGCCACGCTCTACATCTTCATCGACGCCGCCTTCCCGAAGGACGTCCGCTCGAGCGCCCAGAGCCTGTTCAACCTGCTCGTGCTCGGCCTCGGCGATCTGGCCGCGAAGTGGCTCTTCATCCCGCTGCAGACGAGGCTCACCGCCGAGGGCGGCGCGGTCGATTACAAGTCGCTCTTCCTCTGGCCCACGTTCATGGCGCTGGGTGCCGCGGCGGTCCTGCTCGTGGCCTTCTGGCCGCCCAAGTGGCTTGCCAGCGGCGCCGAGGTCGAGGACGACCGCGAGACCGAGCCGCAGATCGTGACCTGACG
>JBJTPA010000309.1:0-18552 GCA_046074885.1 Planctomycetaceae bacterium | reverse complement strand
GTCGGATTCATTTCGCTTTCGGGGATCGCTTCGCGAAACGGAATTTTGCTCATCGCGCATTACCTGCATTTGGTGGAGCACGAGGGGGAGCGATTCACGCCGGAGATGATCGAACGAGCGGGGAAGGAACGTTTGGCGCCGATGCTCATGACGGCGCTCACCGCCGGCATCGCGCTCGTGCCGCTCGTGCTGGCGGCCGGCGAGCCGGGAAAGGAGATCCTCCATCCCGTCGCCACGGTGATCCTCGGCGGCCTGATCAGCTCCACCCTGCTCGACTTCTTCGTGCACCCCGCGCTGTTCTGGTGCTTCGGCCGCGGCCAGGCCGAGCGGGCGATGGCGGAGGCCGGGCACGATGAGTTGTCCGCGGATCGGTGACGGCGCAGGTGTCGGACCGCGGTGATCGAAAAACGTGGCCGCGCGCTGAACCCACAAAGCCCGGAGCGGAAGCGACGGGACCGGCGATATGAAAAGATTCGACCTTCGACAATGTCCCCCTTGATGGTTTCAACCCTGAAGTAAGGAGAACCTGATGCGATTCATGATGCGGGCGATGGCGGTGGCGCTGGCGTGCGGCGCAGGGATCGGCGGGGAACGGCTGGCCGCGGCGCCGGCCGCGGGTCACGCGCACGACCATCCGACCGAGGGCCCGCACCACGGCGCGCTCATCGAGCTCGGCAAGGAGGACTATCACGCGGAGCTCGTGCACGACGACGCGACCGACACCGTCACGATCCACATCCTCGACGCGGCCGCCGTGAAGGCCGTGCCGATCCCCGCGAAGCAACTGACGCTCAACGTGCGGTCGGCGGGCGAGGCGCAGCAGTTCTCGCTGGCGGCGGTGCCGCAGGAGGCCGACCCCGAGGGCTCCGCGTCGGCCTTCGCCGCCAAGGACAAGGCGCTGTGCCGGACGCTCGACGCTCCCGGCGCGAGCGGCCGGCTGAACGTCGAGATCGGCGGCAAGGTGTACGTGGGCCGGGTCGGCGGCCACACCCACAAGCACTGATCCGGCCGCGCCGCGGCCGGGAAGAGGCTGCTGGCGTGCCTTTGTGAGCGTCGCTAATCTATTTGACGACGTCTCCGGCGTGGGGACAGATCACGCGATCGGAGGCCGTATTCCATGCGGACGTTTCATCCCGCGCTCGTCGGGGCATGCGGTCTCGCCCTGCTCTGCGGCTGCTCCCGACCGTCCGGGTCGGCCGGACGGCCGGCGGCCGCCCCCGGTTCCGCCGCGGTGAAGCGATTCGTGTTCATCACCAACGGCGACGACCCGTTCTGGGACGCCTGCAACGCGGGCCTCGTGGAGGGGGCGAAGCGGTCCGGACTCGCCGACAAGGGCCTCCGCGCCGTGATGGAGAAGGGCAACGGCACGGCCCAGGGCCAGATCGAGAAGCTCCGCCAGCTCGCCAGCCAGGCCGACGTCGCCGGCGTGGCGATCTCCGTGATCCAGGCGGAGAATGCCGCGATCGTCGAGGAGATGCGAAACCTCGCCGCGAAGGGGATCAAGGTGATCACCGTGGACGGCGACGTGAACCGCGCCACGTTCCGCGACGCGCGGCCGTACTACATCGGCACCGACAACGTCGTGGGCGGCCGGCTCCTCGGCGAAGCCGCGAAGGCGATCCTCGCGGCCCGCGGGAAGACGTCCGGCGGCTACGTGCAGTTCGCCGGCTTCACCGACAACGACAATGCCCGCGCCCGCATGAACGGCTTCAAGGAGACCATCGGCGGTGCGTTCACCGAGGCCGACCGGATGAGCGACGAGATGGATCTGGCGCGGGCCCGCGACAACGTCCGCACGGCGCTCGTCAACCATCCCGACCTCGTCGCGCTCGTGGGCATCTGGGCCTACAACGCCCCGGCGATCGCGGAGGTGGTGGAGGAGCGGAAGGCCCGCGACAAGATCACCACCGTGACCTTCGACGCCCAGGCCGTGGCGATCGAGCGGATGGCGGCCGGGCAGATCGACGCGATGGTCGTGCAGAACCCGTTCGAGATGGGCATCCAGACGGTCCGCCTGCTGCTGGCGATGCACGAGGGCGACAAGGCGACGCTCCGGGAGATGTTTCCGAAGGCGGGCGAGCCGGACGGCGACATTTACACGACCGGCCTGCGGCTGATCGCGCCCGACGAAAACCCGCTCGTGAAGCCCGAGGACGTGCCGGGCGCCAGCCACGAGTACATGCCGCTCTCGACGTTCCGGCAGTGGCTCGCGACCTACGGACTGTCGAGTTCCTGACGGCGCCGGCCCCGCCTCTCCTCGGCTGATCCTCCGCATGGCCGCTCCCGAATCCACCCCGTCCGGCGGCTTCTTCCTGAAGCGCAGCGAGTGGGCCCTGCTCGCCGCGATCCTCGTGGCCGTCGCGCTCACAGCGGTCGTGGACGCCAACCACTCCTACTGGTTCCAGCCGCTCTCCAGCCTCCGCGACATCGCCCGCAGCACGGCGCTGCTCGGCATCTTCGCCCTCGGGGCGGCCGTCGTGATCATCGCCGGGGGCATCGACCTCTCGGCCGGTTCGATGATCGCGCTCTCCGCGACGGTCTGCGCCACGACCATGCTCGCGCTCGCCCCGGCCGAGATGGTGGGCTTCAAGCCGGTGGGCGCGGCCGTGGTGGCGGCCGGCTGCCTGGCCAGCCTCCTCGTGGGCTTCCTCGTGGGCACGCTTCACACCTGGCTGATCACGGCGGTGCGGCTGCCGCCGTTCATCGCGACCCTGGCCACGCTCGTCGGCCTCCGCAGCCTGGCCCGGGCGCTCGCCGCGAGCGCCACCGCCGCAATCCTGCCCACGAAAAACAGCCAGATCAACGTCTACGACCCGGCGTTCAAGTTCGTCCGCGACAACGTCTGGATCCCGGTCGCGGTGTTCCTGCTCCTGGCCTTCGTCACCTGGCTGCTCCTCACCCGGACGGTCCTCGGCCGCCACGTCCACGCGCTCGGCGGCAACGAGCAGGCGGCCCGCCTGGCCGGCATCCGCACCGACAACGTGAAGTGGTTCGCCTACTGCTACGCAGCGATGACCGCGGCGCTCGCGGGGCTCTTCTACGTCGCCAACGAGTCGGTGGCCGCCCCCGCCAACCAGGCCCGCGGCCACGAACTCAACGCCATCGCCGCGGCGGTGGTCGGCGGCTGCTCGCTCACCGGCGGCGTGGGCACCGTGCCCGGCACGGCGCTCGGCACCATCTTCCTGCGGGTCGTGATCGACGCGGTCTCGAAGGTGATCAAGACCGAGGCCGAGATCTACGAGGGGCTGATCGTGGGCGTGGTCGTCGTGCTCGCGGTGACCTTTTCGCAGGTCGGCCAGTTGGCGAAAGGGGGCCGCCGGCTCCTGCCCGGCGCCCTCGGCCTGTGCGCGATCCCGACGCTCGCGATCCTCGCCGGCGGCGTCGTGGCGATGACCGCTTCGCCGCGGGCCGGCGCCGCAACCGGGCTCGCCGCGGTCGTGCTGCTCGCGGCGCTGCGGGCCTGGGAGGGCCGGCAGGATTTCGTGGCGGGCACCGCATGACCGCCCCGCCGGCCGCCACCGCGATCTCGATACGCGGGATCACGAAGCGGTTCCCGGGCGTGGTGGCCCTGGACGACGTCTCGCTCGAGGTGCGGCGGGGCGAGGTCCACGCCATCTGCGGCGAGAACGGCGCCGGCAAGAGCACGCTGATGAAGATCCTCTCGGGCGTGCAGCGGCCCGACGCGGGCGTGCTCGAAGTCGGCGGCCGGCCCGCCCGGTTCGCCGGCACCCGCGACGCCGAGGCGGCCGGCATCGCGATCATCCACCAGGAGCTGAACCTCGTCGAGCAGCTCTCGGCGGCGGCCAACGTCTTCCTCGGCCGCGAGAAGCGGACGCCCCTCGGCCTGCTCGACGACGCCGCGATGGAGCGGGAGACGGCGGCGCTGCTCGGCCAGCTCGAGTGCCCCGTCGATCCCCGCACGCCCGCGGCCGCGCTCCGCGTGGGCGACCAGCAGCTCGTGGAGATCGCCAAGGCCCTGTCGCTCGCCAGCGACGTGCTCATCATGGACGAGCCAACGAGCGCCCTGACCGAGGCCGAGGTGGCCCGGCTCGACCGCGTGATCGCCCGGCTGCGGGCCCGCGGCACGACGATCCTCTACATCTCCCACAAGATGGACGAGGTGTTCCGGCTCGCCGACCGGATCACCGTGCTCCGCGACGGCCGCCACGTCCGCACGGTGGACCGCGCCGCGACGTCGCCGCGGGAGATCACGGGCTGGATGGTGGGCCGCGAGATCGCGGGGCACTCGTTCCACGAGCCGCGGGCCCGCGGCGCGCGGCTGCTCGAGGTCCGCGATCTCACCCTTCCCTGGCCGGACCATCCCCGGGGCTACCGGCTGGCGGACGTGTCGCTCGACCTCCACGCCGGCGAGATCGTGGGCGTGGCGGGGCTCATGGGGGCGGGCCGCACGGAGCTCCTGGAGACGATCTTCGGCGCCGCGACGCCGACGTGGACCGGCGCGATCCGCCTCGATGGCCGACCGGTGCGGTTCGCGCACCCGCGCGAGGCCTGCGACGCGGGGATCGCGATGGTCACCGAGGACCGCAAGCGACTCGGGCTCTTTCCCGACCTCGACGTGGCCGCCAACGTGAGCCTGTGCAGCCTCCGCGACGCGCTGCGGGGCGGGCTCGTGAGCCGCCGCCGCGAGGAGGCGCTCGTGGCCGGGCCGATCCGCGACACCGGCGTGAAGACGCCCGGTCCTCACGCGACCATCACCGGCCTCTCCGGGGGCAACCAGCAGAAGTGCATCATCGGCCGCTGGCTGCTCGCGCGGCCACGGGTCCTCCTCCTCGACGATCCCACCCGCGGCATCGACGTGGGCGCGAAGGCCGAGCTCTACCAGCTCATCGACCGTCTCTGCCGCGAGGGTATGGGCGTGCTCCTCACGTCGAGCGAACTGCCCGAGCTGCTCACGCTCTCCGACCGGATCCTCGTGCTCGCCGAGGGACGCCTGGCCGCGGAGTTCGCCCGGGACGACGCCACCGAGCACCGGCTCCTGGAGGCGGCCACGGGGGCATGCGCCAGTCCGTGGAGGGGTATTCCCGCCGCGGCCGGACGGGACGCCCTCCCCGTCCCCATCCGCCCCGCGACCTGACATACTTTCGGCCCCCGGCGGCGGTCGCCCGCCGCCATCCGAGCCAGGAACCACCCGCAGGCATGCGCCACGCACCGATCGATCCCGCCCTGTTCACGGCCAACCGCCGCCGCCTCGTGGAGCAGCTCCCCGGACGCGCCCTCGCCATCGTTCACGCCGCCGACGTCCAGCCGACGACCGGCGACGGAAGCCGCCGCATCCACCCCGCCGCCGATCTCTTCTGGCTCACCGGCGTCGAGCAGGAGGAGAGCGTGCTCGTGCTCGCGCCGCAGGCGCACGACCCTGCCAACCGCGAGGTGCTCTTCGTGCGGCAGCCCAACGAGCACCTCGCGACCTGGGAGGGGCACAAGCTCACGCAGGAGCAGGCCACGGCAATCTCGGGTATCGCGAAGGTTCGCTGGCTCTCCGACCTGCCCGGCGTCCTCCACGTGCTCATGTGCGAGAGCGAGAGCGTGTTCCTCAACCTCAACGAGCACGAGCGGGCGGCCTACGTGGTGGAGGAGCGCGAACTGCGGCTGGCCCGTCAGTTGATCGCCCGCTATCCCCTGCACCGCTACGAGCGGCTGGGGCCGATTTTTCGCCGGCTGCGGGCGGTGAAGGGCCCGCAGGAGGTCGAGCTCCTCCGCCGCGCGATCGAGATCACCGACGCCGGGCTGCGGCGGGCGCTCGCGGTGCTCCGGCCGGGCGTGATGGAGTTCGAGCTCGAGGCGGAGCTGGCCGCCGAGTTCACCCGCCGCCGCGGACGGATGGCCTACGAGCCGATCATCGGCGCCGGCCGCAACGCCTGCGTGCTCCACTACCTGGAGAACGACGCCGAGTGCCGCACCGGCGACCTCGTCCTCGTGGACGTCGGCGCCGCCTACGCCAACTACAACGCCGACCTGACGCGAACCTGGCCCGTGAGCGGCCGGTTCACGCCGCGGCAGCGCGCCGTCTACGACGCCGTGCTGCGGGTGATGCGGGACTCGATCGCCCGGGCGACGGTCGGCACGACGCCCCGCGACTGGAAGCGGGCCGCGCAGGTGCAGATGGCGCACGAGCTCGTCGGGCTGGGGCTGATCACGAGGGCCGACGCCGCGGCCGACTCGCCCGACGCGCCCGCCTGCCGAAAGTACTTCATGCACGGCCTCGGCCACTCGCTCGGCCTGGGCGTGCACGACATCGCACCGGTGGACGGCCCCTTCGCCCCGGGCTGGGTGCTCACGGTCGAGCCGGGCATCTACATCCCCGAGGAGTCGCTCGCGGTGCGGCTCGAGAACGACATCCTCGTCACCGAGTCGGGCCCGGTGGACCTCTCGGCGCAGGTGCCGGTCGAGGCCGAAGAGATCGAGTCGATGATGGCCCGTTAGCCGCGATCAGCATCCGGCTCGTCCCCGCCGCGCGGCGAATCACGCCCGACGTGGCCTGCATGAGGCGACTCCCATTGTGGACCGTTCCACAAGCACAATACCCGATTCCGCACCGCACCCGCGTGGTATCCTGCGGCCCACATCCGGAGGCCCTCCACGATGTCCGCCCCCCCGCCAATCGCCCTCGCCATCGCGA
The DNA here is from genome assembly GCA_046074885.1 of Planctomycetaceae bacterium. GTDB lineage: Bacteria > Planctomycetota > Planctomycetia > Pirellulales > UBA1268 > QWPN01. Next base: position 11,912 of record JBJTPA010000309.1, on the reverse strand, counting down.
TCACCTGTGCGGCGGCCACCGCCCACGTCGCGATCGCGGCCGAGCCGCTCAAGGTGCTCCTCGTGGCCGGCGGCTGCTGCCATGACTACGCCACGCAGACGCAGCTCCTCAAGAAGGGCGTCGAGCTGCGGATGCGGGCCCGGGCGGACGTGGCCTACAACCCCGACACGTCCACGAAGGCCCGGTTCGAGATCTACGAGAAGGACGACTGGGATCGCGGCTACGACGTCATCCTCCACGACGAATGCTCGGCCGACGTCACCGACCGCGACTACGTGGTGCGGATCCTCGCGGCGCACCGCCGCGGCACGCCGGCCGTGAACCTGCACTGCGCGATGCACTCCTACCGCTGGGGCAAGTTCCAGGAGAAGGTCGAGATCGGCGCCGACAATGCGGGCTGGTTCGAGATGATCGGTCTGCAATCGACCGGCCACGGCCCGCAGTTTCCGATCGCGGTCGCCTTCGGTGAGAAGTCGCACCCGATCATGAAGGGCCTCGGCGACGACGGCTCGGTCCCGGCCGACCTCCAGCCCACGGCGACCCCCTAGGCACGCGGACGCCCGAGGAGCACCCGCCCATGAATGCTCCCGCGCCGGGCGAGCGGACGCAGCGCTGGACGATCTCGGGCAACGTCTGCGATCCGGTGGCCCGGCGGATCCGGCCGGCCACGGTGACCGTGTCGAACGGCCGGATCTCAGGCCTCGCCTGGGACTCGATCGAGCACGACGCCTGGATCGTCCCCGGCCTCGTGGACGCCCACGTGCACGTGGAAAGCTCGCTGCTCCCGCCGTGCGAGTTCGCGCGTCTGGCCGTGGCCCACGGCACGGTGGCCACGGTCTCCGATCCCCACGAGATCGGCAACGTGCTCGGCGTTCCCGGCGTGGAGTGGATGCTGGACGAGGCGAAACGGTCGCCGTTCAAGTTCTGCTTCGGCGCCCCGTCGTGCGTGCCGGCCACGGCGTTCGACCACTCCGGAGCCGCGATCGACTCCTCCGGCGTGGCCGCCCTCCTCGACCGCCACGACGTCGCCTACCTCTCGGAAGTCATGAATTATCCGGGCGTCGTTGGGGGCGACGCGGAGGCGATCGCGAAGATCACGGCGGCCAAGGCCCGCGGCAAGCCCGTGGACGGCCACGCCCCGCAGCTCCGCGGGCCGGACCTGAGGGCCTACGTCGCCGCCGGCATCTCGACCGACCACGAGTGCGTGTCGCTCGCCGAGGCCCTCGAGAAGCTCTCCCTCGGCATGAAGGTCCAGATCCGCGAGGGCTCGGCCGCCCGGAATTTCGATGCTCTGGCGAGCCTGATCGACTCGCACCCCGACCGCTGCATGCTCTGCAGCGACGACAAGCATCCGGACACGCTCGTGACGGGCCACGTCGATGCGATCGTCCGCCGGGCCCTCGCCCGCGGCAGCGACCTCTTCGACGTGCTCCAGGTCGCGAGCGTGAACCCGGTGCGGCACTACCGTCTGCCAATGGGGCTCCTCCAGCTCGGTGATCCCGCCGACTTCCTCGTGGTGGACGACCTGAAGGCGTTTCGCATCCGCCAGGTCGTCGTGGACGGCGACGTGGCGGCGACCGACGGCACCTGCCACTGGCCGCGGCTGCAGTGCGGCACGCCCAACGCGTTCGCGGCCGGGTCCAAGTCGCCGGCCGACTTCGAGATCCGCGTCGCCGACACCGACCGCGCGAGGCCGGTCCGGGTGATCGAGGCGCTCGACGGCCAGCTCGTCACCGGGCAGGCGGTCGTGACGCCGCGGGTCGAGAACGGGAGGATTCTGCCTGATCCGGAGGCCGACCTGCTGCTCATCGCGGTCGTGGACCGCTACGCCGACCGGCCGCCGGCCGTGGCGCTCGTCCGCAACTTCGGCCTCGCGCGTGGCGCGATCGCCTCGAGCGTGGCACACGACTCGCACAACGTCGTGGCCGTGGGCGCGAGCGCGGCTGAGATCGCCCACGCCGTGAACCTCGTGATCGAGGCACGGGGTGGCCTGTCCGCGGTGGGCGGCGGCCGTGAACTGCTCCTGCCGCTGCCGATCGCGGGACTCATGAGCGACCGGCCGGGCGCGGAGGTGGCGGCCCGCTATGCCGAGATCGACCGGTTCGCGAAGGACCTCGGCTCGCGGCTCGGGGCTCCGTACATGACGCTCGCCTTCATGGCCCTGCTCGTGATCCCGGCATTGAAACTCGGCCCCGCGGGCTTGTTCGACGTGAAGGCCTTCCGCCCCGTGCCCCTCTTCGCCGACTGACGGAGCCCTGTATCCATGACCATCCACTCGGACCCCGCCCGGGCCACGTGCGGCACGGACCGGCTGCCTCGCATCGTGGTCGCGCTGCTCGCCCTGCTCACCCTGCCCGCCCGGGCTGACTCGCCGTGGGGCCAGTGGCGCGGGCCGAACCGCGACGGCTTCGTGGCCGACGCCGGGAGGCCCTGGCCCGACGGGCTCGACGATTCGCGGCTCACGAAGCGGTGGCGGGTGGACTTGGGCCCGAGCTACTCCGGGCCCGTCATCGCCGGCGACGCAGTGATCGTCACCGAGACCCGCGACAAGCAGACCGAGCACGTCCGGGCCCTCGACCGGGCCACGGGCCGCGAGATCTGGCAGGTTTCCTGGGAGGGCTCGATGAAGGTGCCCTTCTTCGCGGCCTCCAACGGCTCCTGGATCCGCTCGACGCCCTGCGTGGACGTCGACCGCGTCTACGTGGCCGGCATGCGCGACGTGCTCGTCTGCCTCGACGTCGCCACCGGCCGCGAGATCTGGCGGGTCGATTTCATGAAGGAGCTGGAGAGCCCGCTGCCCGCGTTCGGCTTCGTGTCGAGCCCGCTGGTGATCGGCGACCACGTCTTCGTGCAGGCCGGGGCGGGCTTCGTGAAGCTCGAGAAGGCGACGGGGAGGATCGTGTGGCGGGTGCTCGACGACGGCGGCGGGATGATGGGCAGCGCCTTCTCGAGCCCCTACCCCACCGTGCTCGGCGGGGTGCCGCAAATCCTCGTGCAGGCCCGCGACGAACTCGCCGGCGTCGATCCGGAGAAGGGCACCGTGCTCTGGAAGACGAAGGTCGAGGCCTTCCGCGGCATGAACATCGTCACGCCCACCGTCCACGAGGGGAAGGTGTTCACCACGAGCTACGGCGGCGGCTCGTGGCTGTTCGCCGTCGATCCAGCCCGGCCGGAGAAGCCCGTCGAGCAGGTGTGGCGCAACAAGGTGCAGGGCTACATGTCCACGCCGGTCGTGATCGGCGGCCACGCCTACGTCCACCTGCGGAACCAGCGGTTCGCCTGCCTCGACCTCGCGACCGGCAAGGAGGCCTGGATCACGAAGCCCTTCGGCCGCTACTGGAGCCTCGTGGCCCGGGGCGACCGCATCCTGGCCCTCGACGAGACCGGCGACCTGCGGCTCATCCGCGCCACGCCCGACGAGTACGCGGTCATCGGCGAGGCGAAGGTGGCCGCGAAGGAGAGCTGGGCCCACCTTGCCGTCGATGGAAGCCGGCTTTACGTCCGCGACCTCGAGGGGCTCACGGCGTTGGAGTGGGAGTGAGCGGCAGCGGCGGCCGACGGAACCACTTCGCCACCTCCACCACCGTGACGGGCACGAGCGCGAGGCCCATGATCACGGGCCAGTCGGCGCCGGGCTGCGCCGCCACCTCGAAGACCGGCTGGGCGACGGGCAGCGCCACGGCCGCCACCTGGAGCAGCCCCGACACCAGGATCGCCGCCAGCAGCCAGGGGTTGCCGAGGAAGTCGATCTCGGGCGCCGTCCGCCGCTCGCTGCGGCAGCCGATCGCGAAAAAGAGTTGCGCGAAGGCGGCCACGCAGAAGGCGAGCATCCGCGCGTGGGCCAGCCGCCCGGGGTCGCCCCGCCAGGCCCACCAGAACCCGCCGAGCGTCACCGCCGCCACGAGCGACCCGTGCACGACGATGAGCACACCCTCCCGCCAGGGGATCACCGGCTCATGCGGCGGCCGCGGCGGCCGCCGCATGAGGTCCCGCTCCGGTGGCTCGACCCCGAGCGCCAGCGCCGGCAGGCCGTCGGTGACGAGGTTCAGCCAGAGGATCTGGATCGCCGCCAGCGGCGCCGGCCAGCCGAGGACCGCCGCCACGAGCATCACGAGCACCTCGCCGGCGTTGCAGGCCAGCAGGTAGTGCATGAACTTCCGCACGTTGTCGTAGATGCCGCGGCCCTCCTCGACGGCGGCCACGATCGACGCGAAGTTGTCGTCGGTGAGCACCATGTCGGAGGCCTCCTTCGTGACGTCGGTGCCGGTGACGCCCATGGCGATGCCGATGTCGGCCGCCCGCACCGCCGGCGCATCGTTCACGCCGTCGCCGGTCATGGCGACCACCGCCCCCGCCCGCTGCCAGGCCTCGACCACGCGGAGCTTGTGCTCGGCGGAGACCCGCGCGTAGACGGGGATGGAGCCGACCTCCGCCGCAAGCCGGTCGTCCGTCATGCCGTCGAGCTCGACGCCCGTCATCGCGCGGCCGCCCGCGGCGGCGATGCCGAGCTCGCGGGCGATCGCCAGCGCCGTCGCGGGATGGTCCCCCGAGATCATCACCGGGCGGATCCCTGCCGACCGGCAGCGTTGCACCGCCCGCCGCGCCTCCTCCCGCGGCGGGTCGATCATGCCCGCGAGGCCGAGCCAGGCGAGGCCGCGCTCCATGCGGTCGCCGTCCCCGTCGAGCGGCTCGTCGGCGGGCAGGTCGCGGCAGGCCACCGCGAGCACGCGGATCGCGCGGTCGGCCATCCCGGCCGCGGCGGCGAGGATCTCAGCACGACGGCCGTCGGTGAGCGGCACGGGCCCGTCCCCGCGCCATTCCGCGACGCACCGCGGCAGCACGGCCTCGGGCGCCCCCTTCGTCTCGATCGCGCGGCTCCCGTCGCGCCGCCGCACCACCACGCTCATCCGCCGGCGGTCGGCGTCGAACGGGATCTCGAACGTCACCGGCTCTGCCGGATCGCGGGCCGCCACGCCCCCCTTGAGTGCCGCCACGACGAGCGCGCCCTCGGTCGGGTCGCCCGTCACCCGCCAGCCCGAGCCCGCCGCGGGCTCGACGGTGGCGTTGGTGCAGCGGGCCGCCGCCTCGAGCAGCCGCCGGAGGTCGGGCGCGGCCGCCACGTCCACCGCCCGCGTCCGGTCGCGGGCCCGCGAGCCGCCGGCGTCGGCCTCGCGGATGAACTCGCCCCGCGGCTCGTAGCCGGCGCCCGTGACGTGGTACCGCCCCGCGGCGGTCACGACGTCGCGGACGGTCATCTCGTTGCGGGTCAGCGTGCCGGTCTTGTCGGAGCAGATCACGGTCACGCTGCCGAGCGTCTCCACGCTCGGCAGCCGCCGCACGAGCGCGTTGCGGCCCGCCATCCGCTGCACCCCGATCGCGAGCACGAGCGTGACGACGGCCGGCAGGCCCTCGGGCACGGCGGCCACGGCGAGGCTGACGGCGCGGAGCAGCACGTCGCCGAGGCCTCCCGACCGCCAGAGCGCCACCGGCCCGCCCCCCCGCCACACCTCGAGCAGCGAGATCGCGGCGACCACGGCGAGGCAGGCGACGATCAGCACGCGGCCGACTTCGGCCAGCCGCCGCTGCAGCGGCGTGGGCTCCGCCGCGCCGCGCTCGAGGAGGCCCGCGATCCGGCCGAGTTCCGTGGCCATGCCCGTGGCGACGACGACCGCGGCGGCCCGCCCCGCGGCCACGACCGTTCCCGCGTGGACCATGTTCCGTCGCTCGGCGAGCGGCGCGGCGGCGGGCTCCACGACGTCGGCCGCCTTCGCGACGGGCGTGCTCTCGCCCGTGAGCGCCGACTCCTGCACCGCGAGCGCGAAAGCCTCGACGAGCCGCGCGTCGGCCGGCACGTGGTCGCCGGCCGCGAGTTCGATCCGGTCGCCGGGGACGAGCTCCCGCGCCGGCACGACGCCGGCCGCGGCGTCGCGGACGACGCGGGCCGCCGGGGCGGCCAGCCGCTCGAGCGCGGAGAGCGCCCGCGCGGCCCGCTCCTCCTGGACGAAGCCGATCACCGCGTTGACGACCACGATCGCGAGAATCGCGGCGGCGTCGGCGCGGTCGCCCATGGCCGCCGCGATGCCCGCCGCGACGAGCAGCAGGCCCACGACGAGCTCGCGGAACTGCCGCAGGAACCGTCGCCACCGCGGCTCGGCTCGGGGCCGCCGCAGGGCGTTGGGGCCGTGCGCCTCGAGGCGGCGGCCCGCCTCCGCCGCGGCCAGGCCGCGAGCGGCATCGGTGGCAAGCCGCTCGGCGACGGCGGCGGCGGGAAGCGCATGCCAGTTGTGGAGCGCATGCCCGGCGGGGAGATCGGACCCCATGGCCGCCGCTCCGTCAGGGAATCCGCCGCCGCAGCACGACCAGCGGATCGGTCTCCTCGCGGACGCTCCGGAAGCACATCGGCTTGGCGAGGAGCATGCCCGCCACGAAGCCGGCGATGTGGGCCGAGTAGGCCACGCCGCCTCCGGCTCCGCCCTGGTCGAAGAAGCCGCTCACGATCTGGAACAGGAACCACAGGCCCACGGCGACGTAGCCGGGCACGTCCACGATCATCCGGGCGAACATGACGCTGACCCGCCGCCGCGGGTGGAGCACGAGGTAGCCGCCGAGCACGCCCGAGATCGCCCCCGACGCCCCGAGGCAGGGGGTGAGCGACGCCTCGCCGACGGCGTTGAGGGCCACGAACGCCAACGACGCCGCCACGCCCGAGATCAGGTAGAAGGCGAGGTACCTCGCGTGGCCCATGTCGTCCTCGACGTTGTCGCCGAAGATCCACAGAAACCACATGTTGCCGAGCAGGTGCATGATGCTGCCGTGCATGAAGATGGCCGTGAGCAGCGTGAGCCAGACGGGGATCGGGGTGTGTCGCAGCCCCGGGTCGGGCACGGAGAAGTCGCCCTGGGGCGTGTGCACCGTGCGCACGGACGGCGGGGTCTCGACGTCGGTGCCCGTGAGGATCTCCTTCGGCACCTGCACGTAGGCCATCGTGAAGTCCTCGTTCGTCCCCATGCCCTGGGGCACGGCGAACACGAAGACGTTGGCCACGATGAGCGCGACCGTCACGAACGGGAACGTCCGCCGGTCCGAGTTGTCGTCACCGACCGGAAACACCATGGGCGAAGCTCACGGGACGGAGGTGGCACGCGTGCCGACGACGACCGTCGGCCCGACGCGACGCCAAGGATATCCCCGGCCGCGGCCGCGGGGAAACCGGGTCGGGCCCGCGGGCCGGGGTGGCGGCGCCGACCGGTCAGGCCGCCTGCTGCACCTTCGTCGTCGATCGCGACGACCGTGCCGGGGCGGCGCTCTCGGCCTCCTCCTGCTTCAGCGCGATCCAGCCGTCCACGCTCCACGGCCCGCCGCCGAAGGCGACGAGCGCGAGCAGGCCCCCGCCGATGGCGAGGTTCTTCATGAACTGGATCGTCTGGTCCTGGCGGATCTTGGGGTCGGCGAACGTCCAGAAGTCGTGGAAGTAGAAGGTCGCGGCGGCGAGGAACACGAACAGGAAGATCGCCCCGAAGCGAGTCCAGGCGCCGAGCACCACGGCCACGCCGCCGATGACGAGCAGGCCGATCGCGCCGAAGAGCGCGAACGTGGGGTTGGGCACGCCCTGCGACTTCATCACCTCGACCGTGGCCGAGAACCGCGGCGGCAGCATGCTCACGACGCTGGCGAGGAAGACGGCCGCCAGCGCGAGCCGGCAGACGAGCGACGTGAAGCCCTGCACGGCGGTGGTGAACTGCTGCATCTCGCGACCTCCGCCGGCCCCGGGGGACCGACCGCCACGGATGGTCGCGGAGGATCCCCCCCGGTGCAAGGCCGAATTGGCCGCATTTCATCGACCCTCTCCCCGTGGGAGCGGGCGGCCGAAGGCCGGGTGCGGGCGCCTCCGTGGTGCAACCAAAGCACCCTCACCCACGCCCTCTCCCGGAGGGGGAGGGAGGGCCTTCACTGCGTACCTGGTCCCGCGTGATGCAGTGCAGGGCGCCGCGGCCGCGGACGAGGGCCGAGCAGTCCACGGGCTCGATCGCCCGGCCCGGGAAGCATTGCCCGAGCGTCCGCAGCGCCGGCTCGTCCGTGGGCCCGCCGAACACGGGCACGAGCACCACGCCGTTCGCGACGAGGTAGTTGAGGTGGCTCGCCGGCAACTGCACTCCGCGGTACGCAAACCGGGCGGGCACGTCGATCGGGATCACCTCGAGCCGCCGGCCGGCCGCGTCGTGGAAAGCCTGCAGCGCCGCGAGATTGGCCTCGAGCGACGCCCGGTTGGGATCGAGGGCGTCGGGCTGCCGCGCGGCGACCAACCGGCCAGGCGCGACGAACCGCGCGAGCTGATCCACGTGGCCGTCGGTGTCGTCGCCGGCGAGCTCGCCGCCGACCCAGAGCACCGCCTCGGCGCCGACGAAGTCGCGGAGCGCACGCTCCATGCCCGCGCGGTCCACGCCCGGGTTCCGCCGCTCGTCCACCACGCACCGCTCGTTGACGAGCAGCGTGCCGGCGCCGTCGGTCTCGAGCGCGCCCCCCTCGAGCACGAGTCCCGGCTCGAACGTCACGAGGCTGAGCCGGGCCGCGATCGTGCGGGCCACGCGGGCGTCGTCGTCCCAGGGCGGATACTTGCCGCCCCAGGCGTTCCACTCCCAGGCCACGGCGGCCGGCGGCAGGTCGCGGCCTGCCCGCGGCGCGAGGAACACCGGCCCCGTGTCGCGGAGCCACGAGTCGTTCGTGGGGATCTCCTCGAAGGAGACGTTCGCGACGCCGGCGAGAGCGGCCCGCGCCTCGGCGAGCGGCGCGCCGGCCGCGACGATCCGCACGGGCTCGTGCCGGGCGAGGATCCGCGCGACGCCCGCGAACACCGGCGGGATCGCGGAAAAGTCGCCGAGGAACGTCGCCCTGCGGTGCGGCCAGGCGAGCCACGTCGCCGCCTGCGGCTCCCACTCGGCCGGCAGACGGTAGCCCAGTTCTGCGGGGGTCATGTCACGTCCACCAGCGGGCGAGCAGGCCGCCGTAGGCGTCGATCCGCCGGTCGCGGAAGAAGGGCCAGCGGGTCCGCGACCACTCGATGCGGGCCAGGTCGCAGTCGCAGACGAGCACCTCGGCCGCGTCGTGGCCGGCGAGCGCCAGCCGCTCGCCGTTGGGCGCGTAGACCACGCTCGCCCCCCAGAACCGCAGCGGCCCCTCGCGGCCGGTCCGGTTGACCGCCGCCACGAACACGCCGTTGGCGATCGCGTGGCTGCGCAGCATCGTGTCCCACGACTCGTATTGCTCGCGGTGCAGCGGCTCCTCGCCGTCGAGCCAGCCGATCGCGGTGGGATAGAAGAGCACCTGCGCCCCGGCCATCGCGGTGAGCCGGGCGGCCTCGGGATACCACTGGTCCCAGCAGACGAGCGGCCCCACCGCGAGCCGGCTCGTGGGCACGCTCATGAAGCCCGTGTCGCCGGGGGCGAAGTAGAACTTCTCGTAGTAGTGCGGGTCGTCCGGGATGTGCATCTTGCGGTACACGCCCGCCGTCGAGCCGTCAACGTCGAGGACGACGGCGGTGTTGTGAAACAAGCCTGCCGACCGCCGCTCGAAGATGCTCCCCACGAGCACGACGCGGTGCTCCCGCGCGGCCGCCGCGAGCCGCTCGGTCAGCGGGCCGGGCACGGCCTCGGCCTCGGCGAATGTTCCGTGGTCCTCGCTCTGGCAGGGATACTCGCCCGCGAACAGTTCCTGGAGGCCGACGACCTGCGCGCCACGCCGCGCGGCCTCCGCGATCCCCGCGAGCGCCTGTGCGACGTTCGCCTCACGGTCGGGCATGCACGCCGACTGCACGAGCCCGAGCCTGACGACCGTTCCCTCGGCCCGCTCCCCGGCGGCGTCCGCCGCCGGCCCGCGCGGCCTCGGGCTCATCCCGCCACCGCCGGCTCGAGTCTGGCGGCCGGCACGGGGAACTGCTCGGCGAGCTCGGCCACCTCGCGGCGGGTGCTGTCGACCACCGCGGCGTCGCCGGGGCTCCTGAGCGCCCGCAGGATCCAGGCGGCGATCCGCCGCATGTCGTCCGTGCCCATGCCCCGCGTGGTGAGGGCGGGCGTGCCGAGGCGGATGCCGGAGGGGTCCACGGGCTTTCGCTCGTCGAACGGGATCATGTTCTTGTTGCAGGTGATCCCGCAGCGATCGAGCGTCTCCTCGGCCAGCTTGCCGCCGATGCCCAGCGGCGTGACGTCCACCAGCATGAGGTGGTTGTCGGTGCCTCCGCTCACGAGCTTCACGCCCCCCGAGGCGAGAGCCTCGGCGAGCGCCTTCGCGTTGGCGATCACCTGCGCGCCATAGGCCTTGAACTCGGGGCGGAGCGCCTCGGCGAAGGCCACCGCCTTGCCGGCGATGACGTGCATGAGCGGGCCGCCCTGCTGCCCCGGGAACACCGACCGGTCGAGCATCTTCGCGTCGGCCGCGCGGCACATCGCGACGCCGCCGCGCGGGCCGCGGAGCGTCTTGTGAGTCGTGCTCGTGACGAAGTCGGCGACGGGCACGGGGTTGTCGTGGAGGCCGGCCGCGACGAGGCCGGCGTAGTGGGCCATGTCCACCATGAGCTTCGCGCCGACCTCGCGGGCGATCTCGGCGAAGGTGCCGTGGGGGATCTCGCGCGGGTAGGCGCTCGCGCCGGCGACGATGAGCTTCGGTCTGTGCTCGCGGGCGAGCCGGGCCACCTGGTCGAAGTCGAGCCGGTGATCCTCGCGGCGGACGCCGTAGTGGACGAACCTGTAGAGCACGCCCGAGGCGTTGAGCTTCATGCCGTGGGTGAGGTGGCCGCCGTGGGCGAGGTCGAAGGCGAGCACGGTGTCGCCCGGGACGATCGCCGTCATGTAGGCGGCGGCGTTGGCCTGGCTGCCGGAGTGGGGCTGGACGTTGACGTGCTCGGCGCCGAAGAGCGCCTTGAGCCGCTCGCGGGCGAGGTCCTCGACCTTGTCCACGCACTCGCAGCCGCCGTAGTAGCGGTGGCCGGGATAGCCCTCGGCGTACTTGTTCGTGAGCACGCTGCCGACGGCCTGCATCACCGCCGGGCTCGTGAAGTTCTCGCTGGCGATCATCTCGAGGCCGTCCTGCTGGCGGACCTGCTCGGCGGCGATCGCCGACCAGACCTCCGGATCCTCGAGTTCCACGAAATTCGGGGTGCCGCTCACGGGAAGGCTCCTGGACGGAGGGGCCGCCGGGCACCCTCGTGCGACCGATTGTGGGAGGCCGCCGCAGCACCGTCAACGAACCGCGCCGGCGCCGCCGCACCCGGCGGCGGGAATTGCCCGGCTTGCCCCGGCCGCGGCCCCGCCGCCCGCAGGGTTTCCGCCGCTTGCGCCGTTCGGCCCGCGGCCGCGTCCGGTCCGGGAAACCTCATCGATCGCCCGCATCGTGTCGAAAAACCCTGTCGTGCGGACCGCATGCGATGGCGCCGGTCGCACGAATCATTCCGGGGGGAGTGAGGCGATGGGGGCAGGCGAACGTTTTCGGGCGTGGTGCACCGCCGCGGCCCTGGCATGCACGGTGGTCGCGGCGGCGTCCGCCCGCGCGGACTGGTTCGTGGACGGTCCCGGGTACCCGGCCGACGCCTGCGAACCCTACGCCGTCGTCGAGGCGCTCGCCATGCAGCGTGCGCCCGGGACCGGCGGCCCGCTGGCCTTCAACACCGTCACCGACCTGCCCGTCGTCGCGGCCGACTCGATGCAGTTCGCGATGGCCCCGGGCCTCCGCGCGGTCTACGGCCGCCACGGCCCCTGCGCGCTCGGCTGGGAGGTGGGCTACGTCGGCGTCTGGGGCATGGTCGCCAACCAGGCGGCCGCCGGCGACACGAACCTCGACGTGCCACCCCCGCTGTCCACCGACGTGACCGGCCTGCGCAACGCGTCGGCCGCGTTCGGGAAGTACACGTCCACCTTCGACAG